>JAQXMV010000017.1 GCA_029013165.1 Oscillospiraceae bacterium
ATGGCAACAATCGGTCTTGACATTTTGTTCCGCGTCCTTTATGGTTGATCGGTGCCGCCACAAAAGGCGGCAAAAAGTTCTTCTCCGCTGCAGCCGACGGTTTCAAGGGTAACGCCCAGTTCGCGGCTGACCTGATCCAAAGTCACATCGTCAAGGAAAAGATCTCCGTCGGCTCTGAGCATCACATCGGGGATCACAAGGCGAGGTGCTTGGATTTTGCCGCGAAGCTGTGCGATGAGATCTCCCCCGGTCACGAGTCCTGCCACCGTAATACTGTGGCCGAAAAAGTCATTGACGATCTCGTAGACATCTATGGTAACTTGTTTATATTTCCTGCAAAATTCATCGGCAAGGCTTCTGATCAGCGGATAGGCCGCCGTGCCTGTGGCAAAGGCGCTGTGACCTTTCGGCTCCGCCCCGTCATAATCATCCATGGTGTCGGCAAATTCCTCGCGCAAGCTCGTCCACATACCCACACCGTTTTCGATCTGGCAGTAGTTTTCGTAGTATTCCCCCGAGGGCATCTCGCGCTGAGCCTTGAGGTAAAATTCATCGGCGGCGTAAGCCAGCCGTGTACCGTGCTTCTTTTTGAAATCCTCACCGAAAGACTCGATGATATCAATGGTTTCTCCGGCAGTCTCCTTGGTGTATTCCGTCATGGGGAAAAGCCCGGTTCTGTATTTAGTCACGCCCACCGGGACGCAGGCAATGCTCTGCACGGCCGGATAAAGTGCCGACAGGTCATGGAGAGAACGTCTGAGCTCATCACCGTCATTAATGCCCGGGCAAAGCACTAACTGGGTATTCAGCTTGATGCCTCCCGAAGCCAGGCGTCTGATATAAGCAAGGCTCTTGCCGGCATTTTTATTGCTCATCATTTTGACGCGAAGGTCAGGATTCATGGTGTGAACACTGATATTCACGGGACTGATATGCATATCAATGATACGCTGCACATCACTGTCTGTCAGATTGGTCAGCGTGATATAGTTACCGAAAAGGAAAGACAGCCGGCTGTCGTCGTCCTTGAAGTACAGGGTTTCTCTCATACCCTTTGGTAGCTGATCAATAAAGCAGAATATACACTTATTCCGGCAGTGCTTCTGTTCATCCATGAGATAGGAAGCAAATTCCAGGCCGGGATCTTCCTCTTCGCCTTTCGATAGTCTCACAAAGCGGATTTTTCCGCCGCGGGTCAACTCCAGAGTCAAATCGGAATCCTTGATATAAAACTGATAGTCGAGGAAGTCTCTGATTGAATGACCGTTGACGGCTATCAGGATATCGCCGGGCTGGATGCGTTTTTTCCATGCCGGTGAGTTTTTTATTACTGATGTAATTGCAACAGCCATAGTTCCTCCTCTATTTTTACGGCGACATCGCCTGAATCATGAAACATTTACCGGGAAATTTTTGTCTGAGCAAGGAAGCAAAGCGCAGGAATACTCGCGTATTTCAAGCTTTGGTGACGCCGCACAGGCGAAAATTGACCACCAAAATCCTCTGCAACCTTTCACAGTAACCGTATACAGGCTTGAGGGTGCCGTTATCGGTGCGGAAATTTTTGTTTGGGCAAGGAAACAAAGCGCAGGAATACTCGCGTATTTCAAGCTTTGGTGACGCCGCACAGGCGAAAATTGACCACCGAGAACGGTGCAATCAAGCCTGTATGCGGTTACTAAAAATAAAAGGTAGAAAAGCTCTCGCTTCTCCACCTCCATAAAGCTCAAAAGCTGAAAGACTTAAATTAGTCTTCGTCCTTTGCAACAACCTGCCTGCCCTTGTAGTAGCCGCACTCACCGCAAACCTTATGCGGTACGGTGTAAGCGCCGCACTGCTTGCATCTTACAAGTGTGGGAGCATCCAGCTTCCATACATTTGAACGTCTCTTGTCTCTTCTTGCCTTTGATACTCTTCTCTTTGGTACTGCCATTGCCCAGCACCTCCTTATAAAATATTAAAGTTAAACTTGTTCATTCGTCCAACAAACCCAACAAGACCTCAAATCGGGGATCAATCTCTTTCTTGCATGAGCAGGGACCTTCATTCAGATTTGCACCGCACTTAGAGCAAAGACCTTTACAGTCCTCACGGCATAAGATCTTACTCGGCAGAGCAAAATAAACGTCTTCTAAAGTGAGTTGCTTAATGTCCAGTCTCATATTCTCAACAACAATAAATTCATCGTTTTCCTCGGACTCGAGGGAACGCACAAGAATATGCTCCACGGGAACCTCAAGCCTCAGGCTGACTCCCTCAGCACATCGGCTGCAAAAAGTCTCCATAGCAACATAGGCGACGGCCTTCAGAGTCACAATCTGCGCCACATTCTGAATCTTTCCCTTGAGTTTCACCGGTGTGGTGAATGGAAACACACCGTCTATTTCTTCGCCGGAAAAATCAAATTCGCAGTCGAGAGGGATCTCAGTGATGCCGCCGTTAAACAGGCTTTCAAGTTCAATAAACATAGCTCACCTCATATTAACGAGTAACATTATATAGATAAAGACCTGATTTGTCAAGAAGAAACCCGTAAAATTTTAAAATTTAAGATATTTTTTCAGCAAAAACTCACCCCTGCCCTGTTTCGGGCAGGGCGAGTATCCGGAATACTTTATTTCGTCTTGACAGAGAGTGTGGAAGAGAAATAACCGTAATAGGTTTTATTATTCACCACCCTGACTGCCCTGACCTTAAAGCGGAAAGTCATCTTCGATGAAAGCGGCGAAGCCGTATAGGAATTTCCCGTGACCGTTGCCACGCGGACATAATCTCCCTTGGAGGAGTCGTAGCGGTAAATCTGGTAACCCGTGGCGCCGCTGACCTTATTCCATGTCAGCTTGACCGCCGAAGAGCTCACGCCTGCCGCCGTCAGATTGGTCACTTTCAAGGGCGTGGTGCAGAACTTAAAGGTCTGGGAGGTTGCACCTTTTGCCAGAACCTTGCCGCCGCTGACAACCGCAGAGACGATCTTGTAATAATAGGTTTTGCCGGCGGTCAGACCCGAAGCCGAATAGCTGGTGCCGGAAGTAGAGGCAAGAAGCACATAAGCGCTCTTTTCATCGCTGTAGCGGTAAACATAATAGTAGTTTGCGCCGGAAGCGGCCTTCCATGTCACCTTGTGGGAGGTATTGGTCGGATCGGAGACCGATGCCGACAGAACGGTCTGCGGCTTCGTGACAAAGGAGACATAGGTGGTGGCTCCTTTTGTCGTGCAGGTACCGGCCTTGATATAGGGCTTGACGGCGTATTTGTAGCTTGTTCCCGGCTTCAGACCGCTGTCTGTGAACTGATTTCCATAAACAGTTTTTATAAAAGCATAGGTGCCGTTCTTATACACAAAAACATTATAGCAGGTTGCGTTTTTCACGCTGTCCCATGTCAGCGATACCGATGTATCCGTCACGGAAGCCTTGAAGCCCGTGACCTTTGCCGGCAGAGTCGCCGCACAGATTTCCTCGGAAAACTCACCCTCGCACAGTGTGCCGGCATCGTTGACCACGGCTGTCACCATATAATAGTCAACAGCCGAATAGCCGAGATCCGAAGCGGTATAGGACGGTGTTTTGACATAGGCAATCTTTTCGTATTCCTCACCGTTTTTCCGGTAGATATTATAACCGGCCGCTTTGGTGATGCGGTTCCATGTCAAAGTATAGCCGGATGCCCCGGTGTCTTTCTGCGCAAAGCCCTCGGGGATCGGATATTCCGTCCGCAGAGAAAGGGGTTCGCTGAGCTCCGAAGACACTTCATCGGCACCGCTGCCTTTGACCGCTTTCACCGCAAAGGTATAGACGGTCATGGCCTCCAGGCCGCCGATACTGACCTCGCACTTATCTGTTGTCACCAGCTCTTTGTAATCAGAGTCGCCGCAGAGATAGACAATGTATTTTTCTGCACGCGGTGTTTTGTTCCAGGCAAGGCTGGCACTTTTCTGACTGATTCCCGTCACCCGGAAGTCCGTCGGTGGCATCAGGTCATCACTCAGCTCCAGAGGCTCCGAAAGGGCGCCGTAAACGGCTTTCGTGTCCGCGTCCTTGACATAAGCTCTGACCACATAACTGTCATAAATCAGATCGGCGGCGGCAATATTGGCATAGTTATATTGATCGCTGACGATCGCCAGTCTTGTGTAGGCATTTTTCGCCGCGTTATAGCCATAGACACAGTACCCGGTGCAGGCCTGCACCTTCGTCCAGGTGATCTTCGCTCCCGACGCCGTGTATTCAATGGCCGCATTGGTTACGGGCAAAGGCTTGGTGTGACAGGTGACGCTCGCAGAGGTGCCATATTTCAGGCTGCTGCCGGAGGCAAGAAGAGGCCGGACGCTGAGGGTATATCGGCTCGCCGTACTGAGCTTATAAAAGGTGTAAGCCGTGTCGCTTGTCTCACCCTTTGCCACGATATTGCCTGCCCTGTCACTCAGCGCAAAGGAATATTTGAGTGCGCCGCTGACGGCGCCGGCCGTCAGTTTGAGGCTTGCGGTGCCTTGGGCGGCCACAGCCGAGGGCACGGCCGTTGATGCCCCGGTGTTTGAAACCACATATTTGACGATATCATACCGTCCTGTGGAGTCAAAAACAGTCAGATACACCGTTCCGGCTTTCAGGAAATTAACCGTGTCCGGGGATACGACCTTCGCGATGGAGGACGAAGAGGAAATAATATTCAGGTTGGTGTTGACACCCTTATGATAGGTGAGCTTATATTCGCCTAAGCCTACGGAAATATAGGTAGAATAGGCAACGAAATCCTCCGGAACAAAGCCCGTATAATTGACGCCGCCGTAGGTGAAAGCAATCTGCACCCAGTGGGGATATTTCAGCATATTGCCGTAGTATTTGGAATCGGTAAAGCCCTTTGACAGGATCTCAACGGCTGTGCCGTTGGCCAGCTGAATATTCACACCGTTGCTGTCGGTGACTCTTGCATTGTTCGTCGAGGGACCTGTGCGTACATAGCAGTAATCCACACTGATTTTCGCAAACTGCACCGCAGAATCGGCATTGGAAGCCTTTTCGTTGTCCTTATCCGTCGAAGGCATATTTTCAAAAACCGGAATGGAAAAGACGAACTTATCTCCCAGCTTACCCATTTTGGCATAGGCGGAATAGTTGGTATAGCCCTGAGAAAGAGCACCGGTGAGGTTGGTCATATACTGATGGGTATAAAGTGGCTTGGTGCACTTGGGGTTGACATTGAAGCGCTGAAGATAGCCGGTGAACTGTCCGATAGAAATGTAGGTCTCGGCGATGAACTGTGCGCCGCCCATAATGGACTTATAGGGCGTGTTCCAGGGACGCATATAACTGCTGCCGGTGCTGGCCCACTGCAGTCCTCTGGCGATAGCGCCCTCTCCGTCGGTGGCGCCGATATTATAGAAATTATAAATGCCCGGATAGGTGCTGTGTTTGCCGGAGACACTGGCACTGCCGTCGGCACCGACCTCGTTGCGTATTTTGGAGGCCAGATAGCAGGGATTGACATTATAGGTTTTTCCTGCCTCATATATGACCTCGGCATATTTTTTGTCGGTTTTGATGAGGATTCCGGCCGCGTCATAATAGGAGATGAGAGTATCGGCCATAAAGGTGCCTTTCAGCACAGCTTCCACATCAGTAACGGTGAAAGAGTCATGAAAAGACAGATTTTCAAACTGAAAGATCCCCTCTTCGTTGAGGAAATTCCGCGGATCCATGAAATATTCCACAGCCAGACGGTTAGCCGTGACGAAGCCGCCGTCCTTATATATGTACTGCCCCGTAGAGGAATTATAGTCGCCGCTTTCCTTGCTCTTCAGATTTTCGCTGGAGGAGGAGTGTTCCACGAGGGATTTGTCTCCCACCTCATTATTGATGACCGTCGTCCAGTCCAGCCCGGTTTTGAAAGCCTCAAAGGTCCAGTTGGGATAAAGCTCATGAAGCTGGCGAAGATAGGGCTTATAGCTTTCCGGGAATGCGCTGATAGATTTCTCAAAGGCGCTGTCAGCGGAAAAAGCCTGAAAAGACGCTGTCCACAGCAAAGCCACAGCCGCCAGAATCATCAGAAATCCTGTCAGCTTCACGGACTTTCTTTTTTTAAGATCATGCATTTTCATCTGTTTCCTGCTCCCGGACTTTCCCGTTTGTTTCTAATAGCTCTTTGATGCTTTGACATACCTCGTCGCCGATATTTTTCAGTCTCTCTGCCGCCGCATTGATCTCACTGACGGCGTTTTCCTTGGAGGTGATGCCGGAAAGAAGAGCCGCCTGTTCCGGGTCGAAAACCCTTTTCACCGGTTCTTTTCCCTCGAGTCTTTCCTCAAGTGCGGCGATCTGCTTTCTGAGTTCCTCCTGTTCGGCGAGCATGGACTCTCTTTCCCGGTGGAAATCATTGCGCAGCTTTTCTATGTAGTCAATGACCTGGCCTTTGTCAAAGCCTCCGAAAGGCACGGTTTTGAAGCCGATATTCTCGTTCATATTTTTTCATTCCTTCTCTGATAATCTTCCTTCTTTTTATTCTACCAAATATCCACTAAAAATTCAATACAAGTTAAGAATCAAAGCGGTTCTCCCTTGTCATCTATCATATCACAACAATGTGAAAAGTAAATGAAAAAAGTAATAAGAGGCGTTTAACGCTGCTAAACACCTCTTTTTTGTAAATATTATTCGACAATATAAACCTTAACGCCGTGAGGCTCAGCGACTGCGTTGATCACAGAAGCGTTTTCCGCTGTCCTCTTTTCCCATACATCATAGACGGTATAACCGGACTTTTTCTTGAGGTTGACATATCCGAGATTTGCCAGCTTGCCGAGTTCAATATGAGTGCCGTCGGGCTTGCCGGACTTATTCAGCACGCAAACCGCTGCCCTGGAGCCTTGGAGAGGCTTGACCAGTACATCGACCTTACCGGTCTTAATGCGGCGACACTGAACGCCGAGAGGATCCTGATCAATGGCAATCATGTCCCGGTTGGTGAGAATCTGATAAATCTTATTGTCCGTGTCAATGCTTCCGTCGGCCTTGATGAATTTTCGCACATCGTTGCCGAGGATCAAAGGCGCGCACAGCATGCACCACAGACTGAAATGACTGCGGTTTTCCTCAAAGGTCAGATCACCGTTGCCGACTTCCAGCATATCCGGATCGTTCCATGAACCGGGCGCCGCATATTTATGAAGTCTGACCGTAAACTCATAAAGACCCAGTACGGAGATCCAATGGGGCTTGATATCCATGGTTGTGCGCCAGAGATTGCCGGCCTCCATGCCCCACTTCCAGGGTTTATTGACGCCCCACTCGCAGATGGAGAACACGATCGGCTTTTCCTCGACGCCGTTTTTCTCTGCATATTCCTTGGTGGCGCGTTTGAGTTCTCGGCCCATGAGCTTATACTGAACAGCGGCGCTGTCCATGACCGAGCCGATGGGGTTGGAAAGCTCTATGCGGTTTTCACCCTCATCGAGCTTGACAGCGGTCTGTATTCTGCCCTCGGTAGACCAGGCTTTCGTTCCGGGGCAATAGATGTGATATTCGTCTTTTCCGTTTACCATCAGACGCAGGAATTTCTCTTTCAGTCCGCCCTTTCTGACGGTGATGGTCATTATGTATTCTCCGCTTTCAGGCACTTGTATTTCTGCACTGACACTGCCGAGTCTTGCGTCAATGCCGGCTATATAAGCACCGAACTCCGTATCTTCGTCCTCAACGATTCTCGCTCTGCCATGCAAAGTCAGATCCGACGGTCTGAGAACGATGAAGTCCTTTCCGCTGCCCTCGGCGGAAAAACCGATGGAAGCGATTTTCGGCGCTTCGGAGGATATCTTTTCATTGTGACAGAAGTCATATTTGAAATACTCAACGCCCCACTGTGCAAAGGTATCGGCGTCCTCTCTCTCATGGCGGAGAGAAGCGGGATAATCCTCACAGGTCAGGGTACCGTTGGAGGAATAAATGCCCAGCTTCAGTCCTCTTGCATTGACATATTCGCTCAGCGCTTTAATGCCCGAGGGGAATGTAACCTTGTCGCAGCGCAGACGGCCGTTTTCGTCACGGGTGGAAGCCTGCCAGCAGTCGTCGATATTGACATAGACATAGCCGGCCTCAGCCAGTCCGCTGTCTTTCATGGCGTCGGCGATCTCCTTGATCAGTTCTTCGCTGATCTTATTGCGAAAGAGATTCCAGCTCGACCAGCCCATAGGCGGCGTCATGGCAACGCCGTTGTCATAGCCCCTTTCGCTGCACTGGCTGACTCTTGACTTGTTGACCAGCTTTTTCACTGCACAAACCGGGCAAAACTTTTTCTTATTCATTTTTTCTTCTCCTTTTGTGATTTTATATAAAAGCAAAACTTTTCATAAGAAAAATAATCAGAAACATCGTGACCATCGACAGCAGACTTGTCCAGACAACAAGCTGACCGGCCAACTGCTCATCACCGCCGATTTCTGCCGTCATCACCGCGCTGGAAACGGCCACGGGAGTGGAAAACAGCGCAATGAAAGCCGGATATTCCGTGGCGGTGAAATGAAAGAACTGCGTATATCGGCTCAGCAACACAGCACAGCCTAAACCGATCAGCGGCGCCACCAAAAGCCGCATGACCGTTCCGCAGACAATTCCTTTCATCAGGCTCCTGACCGCAGAAAAATCAAACCGCGCCCCGAGAACCACCAAGGCCAGCGGCGAAGCGATCTTTGCCGCAGAGGAAATGGCTTCATAGAGAAAGGGCAAATCTCCCCTGAGAGAGAAGACGGGCATTCCGTCGGCACCCAGAGGCAAAATACTTCTCACAGCCACGATGGCCACACCGGTCAATACACCGATGATCAAAGGATTACGCGCCGTTTTTTTCAGGGTTTCACTGAAATTCGGCGGCTCTGCGCCGCCGGCATAATGGCTGAGAAGAAAGACCGCAATGATATTATACATAGGAATCGTCACAGCCGAAAGAATCGACGCAAACGAAACGGCCGCACTTCCGCCGAGCGCCTCCGCCAAGGGTATTCCGATAATGGCATAATTGGAACGAAAGGAGCACTGAATCAGCACGCCGTACTGGCGTTTGTCGCGGAAAAACAGTCCGGTGACAGCACAGCCGAGCAGAAAAATTCCCAGCACGGCTCCGGCGCAGTAAAGGATCGCGGCCCAGTTGATTTGCGAAAGATCACTGATTTCATAGACATTGCGAAAAAGAAGGATCGGCAAAAAAATCTTGAAAACCGCCGAATTGAGCTTCTTAAAGAAAGCGTCATCGGCAAAATGCGCGAGCCGCAGGCAATAGCCGAGAAAAATCAGCAGTAAAATCGGCATTACCGCATTAAAGGAAAACGAAAAAATATCTTTCACGCCGAACCACCTTTTCTACAAAAAACAACCGATGCTATTATAACACAGTCGGATTTCTTATGCAACCGACAGCGGCGCCGATTTTCAGACGATTTTCAAAATCAAATCATTCTCTTTCTTATTCTGCGATCAGTCGCATGGATTCGATTCTCAGCGGCGAAACAGGAACAGCATATTCACCCATGGAGTTGAATTTGCGCTCAACGGTGCAGAAATCATCCACGACCTCCATACCATCTGTTACTTTACCAAAAGCGGCGTAAGAGCCGTCGAGAGCCCGACAGCTATCGCTGAAGCAAATGAAAAACTGACTGGACGCCGAATCGGGATCCATGCTTCTGGCCATGGAAATCACCCCGCGGGTATGGGAAAGGGTGTTTTCTTTCCAGCCATTGGCAGCAAACTCTCCGCGGATTTTCTTCTCACTTCCGCCCATACCGGTGCCCTCGGGATCGCCGCCCTGAGCCATAAAACCGTCCACGACGCGATGAAAAGTCAGGCCGTCATAAAATCCGGACTTCACCAAATCAACGAAGTTCGCCACGGTCTCCGGTGCATATTCCGGATAAAGCTCAAGGGTGAACTCACCGCCGTTTTCCATTTTTACTTTTATCTTTGCATTAGACA
>JAQXMV010000018.1 GCA_029013165.1 Oscillospiraceae bacterium
CATGTCCTGCCGGGATGAAGAATACAAGGCCACAGCCACAAAAATAACGGACATCTGAACTGATCCTCAGATGCCCGTTGTCATTTTATTTTCGTTATTCCTGATGCTGTGTCACCGCGCAGTTTCGGGGAAAGGCGTTGATCACTTTCCTGCAATGGCAAAGATCACCCGCAGGGGGATGATATCCGGCAGGCGCCTGATGAGGTAATCGCACAATGCCGAATAGAGCGTGCCGAAATCATAGAAAAAGCCTTTTTGTGCTGTCGGCGCGCCCTCATAATCGAGGGTAAAGGCCTGGGTATAAAGGATTCCGCCCTCACCCAGCACCTCGGCGCGGACATAACGTCCGATCTCGTCGGAATAATCGTCCAAATCAATCGCGCTACCCACATGGATCACCTCGCCGCCGGCAATCCAGTGAACCAGTACAGCGCCCTTGGTCACCAGGGAAATGGTATCCTTTTTCTCATCCACAGTGATATTGGTAATCTTCGGAGCGATCGAATCTTCATCGGCATAGAACTTTTCGCCCTCTTCCAGATCTTCATCAATCACGGCCGCCAGCTTCAGGGCGTCGGCGGTGCCGACAGCCTCTTTCAGCTCGGCGCTGAAGCGCTCCAGCTCCTCGACACAGCCCACATATTTGCTGGCGGCAAAGAACTCACCGCCGGCCAGGCAGTTTTTCAGAGCCGCAGAGGTGTTCTCTTTCATGAGCATCAGCGTATAGCCGGAATCGACAATATTCAGATTATGAGCGTCCGTGGAAGCGATGGCAAAAACATTTCTGCCCTGGGGAACCACCCTTTCCAGAAGAATATCCCACAGCTTTCTGTCATAACGGGTACGACTGTCGCCCTTGCTGTTGATGTCGATGCCGATACAGGAGGGATAGGTGGTGAGGATATTGGCAAACTTGCTGATCTTATAGCCATAGAGAGGATCAGAGACATTATATGCGTCTGCAAGGCAGTCCTCATCTCTGGCGCCGGTGTATTCACCGGGATGATTGATCACCGACAGTCCGCCAAGCTCATCCACGGCGCTGATGGGCGTGAGATAGTCGCTGGTGCCGCCGAGAACTCCATCACCGTAGTCCGCAAACCATGTGTTGACATGAGCATTATTAAAGGAAGTGGGATTTTGCTCGATACCGTAGGGCACGCGAAGCATTCCCTTACCCCTTAACTCGCTGTAATATTCATCGCCGGCGACAGTATAAACCCGATATATTTTTCTGGCGGAAGTAAGGCCCCATCTGCTCAGCACATCTTTATAAACATCGCCGTTCTTAACCCACGACACCAACTTGATGGGGTCATTATGTTCCTGTGTAGTGTAACCGCGGCTGACGGTTCCGTGATCGGTAATGGCCAGAATGTCAAAGCCCAGCTCATAGTGTCTCTCCACCATGGCCGGCAGAGTCTCCCCGCCGTCGCTGAAAGTGGTGTGGCTGTGGAGATCCGCTTTATATTGGTTGACAGCGGAAAAATTCACATTCTCATAGGGATTGCCTACTTTGTAGTCCCTTTCCTCTGCAGCGCAGGCCGTTACCGACACAGAAAAGACCATCACTGCGCTGAGAAGAAAAGCCATGATTCTTTTTGTTTTCTTCATTTTTCTTTCCTCCGAGTCATAAAATTCAGTTGACAAGTTATTATAACATCATTCATTGGCTTTGTAAACCGAATAGAACGCAGATTTTTCTGTTAAATGTATGATAAAATTATTACTGTTTTGTTAAAGATATTAAGAAAATAACTTGAAGTCTTATCATATATCTGCTATAATGTATAAGTCAAACTGTATTCCTTGGTGTTTAACACCGAGATCATATAGGAGATTCTATTTTTGGAGGATGAAGAAAATGAAAAGGAAACTGTCCAAGGCCTTACTTGTCGCCCTTGTTCTGACCGCGGCTCTTTTGACGGCGATGCTGTTTGCAGGAGCCTCTGCCGAAATGACCGACGGAATCTACACCTACACGGTGGTCAAAAACAACGCCACCATCACCGATGTCGACGAAAGCGTCAGCGGCGAGCTGACTTTGCCGGAAACCCTGGACAAGGGAAAATATCAAGTAACCGCTATCGGAGATTTCGCTTTTTCGGAATGTAAAAATCTGGAAACCATCAACATTCACAGCGCAGTGGAAACCATCGGCAGCAGAGCCTTTAACAGCTGCTCCTCCTTAAAGCAGGTCAATATCCTGAACACCACAGTCACTGAGGACGGCTACGAAGTGAGCAAGGGTGTGAACACCGTCGGCTATTATGCCTTTTCCGGCTGCACCGGTCTTGAAAGCATTGTCTTTCCCGAAAGCGTGACGGCAATCGGCAACTATGCCTTTGAAAACTGCACAGCCTTAAAGGACATCTCCCTGTCAGAGAGTCTGACGCAGCTTGGCGCTTATGCTTTCAAAGACTGCGACGCTCTGGAGAGCATCGTTCTGCCGAAAAGCCTTACTTCTATCAGTGAGGGCCTTTTTTACGGCTGTGACAGCCTTATCGGTCTCACCATAAACGAAACGGTTCAGTCCATCGGAAGCTGTGCCTTTTACGGCTGCACCGCTTTGCCGTCGACTGATATTCCCTATTCGGTCACTTCCATCGGAGACAAGGCCTTTTACGGCTGCACCGGTCTTCGCCGCGCCTTCATCAACTATACCTATCTGATCGAGGACAGCAAAAAGAATCTTTACGGAGCCTCCTCCATCGGCGAGAGTGCTTTTGCACAGTGTGTTTCGCTGGAATCGGTTTTCATCCCCCGCACCGTCATCAAAATCGGAGACAGCGCCTTTTTCGCCTGCCGCAGTCTCTCTGAGCTAACCCTCGAAAGAGGCCTTCTGACCGTGGGAAGATTCGCTTTCTCCGGTTGCAGCAGTCTGACTCAGGTCGCCCTGCCTCACACCGTCACCACCATCGGTGACAATGCCTTCTATCAGACCGGTCTGGAAACCGTTACCATTCCCGCCGCCGTAACGGCCATCGGAAACTATGTATTTTACGGCTGCAAGGCTCTGACCGCCATCAGCGTGGAATCCGGCAACCAAAACTACAAGAGTGACAGCATCGGCGTTCTCTTCTCAAAGGACGGCAGAACTCTCATGCAATATCCTGCCGGAAACAGCGCAAGCGAATACACCATTCCCACTTCCGTCAAATACATCAGCGACGGCGCTTTCGGCCAGTGCGACCATCTCACATCCGTGAATTACAATGGCACACAGGATCAGTGGAACAAGATCGTTATCGGCCGAGACAACGAAGCTCTCGGCGGAAAATACCATGTGATTCCTCCCCTGTCACCTTCCAACTGCTCCTGCAACTGTCACAAAAGCGGTCCCTCTCTGTGGCTGTTCCAGTTTATCCTTTTCTTCCAGAAGCTCTTCGGCAAAAATCAGGTTTGTGAATGCGGCGTCAGCCATTATTAATCACACACCAATAATCCGGCCCCATGGTGTTTTTACCATGGGGCTTATTTCATACCATGACACGAAGGGCAGATCCGGACAAGAGCAACTCAGGAAGGTTTCACCCATTCACTGACCGTTGCTTTCCCTATGTCTCTTGTGCCGGATGTTACTGAGCCTTTTTCATTCTCAGCCTCAGCTCATCGCTGATCATGGCAATAAACTCCGAGTTTGTCGGCTTTCCTCTGCTGTTTTGAATTGTATAACCGAAATATCCGGAAAGGACATCCACATCGCCTCTGTCCCAGGCAACTTCAATGGCGTGGCGAATGGCTCTCTCCACCCTGGAGGGTGTGGTCTTATTGTTTCTGGCTACGGTGGGATAAAGCACCTTGGTCACCGCATGCATCAGCTCCGGATCACCAACAGAGAGCATAATGGATTCCCTGAGATATTTGTAACCTTTGATATGCGCCGGAACACCGATCTGACGCATGATATCCGAAATAACGACTTCAATATCCTTATTATCCACCATCATTTCCCGGCCCTCCTTTTCTTTACTCCAGCCGGAGATCTGTGCCAGACGCTGGGCCATGACATTCAGATCAAAGGGCTTAATAAAATAATAATCTGCTCCTGCTGACAAGAGTTCCTGCTCAAAGCGGGGATTATCCACCGAGGATATCAGCGCGATTACCGGCCGCTTCTCCGGCTTATTTTCCTTGAGAAGCCTTAACACACCTAAAGCGTCTACCCGCGGCATAAAAGTATCCATAAGTACCACATCCGGTTCGTATGTTTTAATAAACTCGATGATTCTCGAACCGTCTTTGGCAACCACTTTGACATCGTAGCCATAGTCCTCTAAAAATTTAGCGCAGTGTTCTCCAAATTCACCACCCTGTTCGGCTACCATAACTTTAACTTGATTTTTCATTCTGCTTCCTCCTTATAAATGTGAAGATTTTTCACAGAAAAATATTATCACACACTTTCGATATTTTCAAGACTAAATCTGCGAAAAGTAACAATTTTTTAATCTTTTTAACTTTTAAGCAAGATTTAACAGGAAGTATGCATCATAACTTCTGAAAACTTTCAAGTTTTGTGAAAATATTTGTCTGATTTGATTAGGATTATACACTATTGCCACTGTCGATATATGTAAAAAATACTCACTAAAATATTTTTAGTGAGTATTTTTTTCATTTTTTCAGGATGCCTCCGACATACTGTTATTCAGCGTCTCTCGGGCCGTTTCCATCATGCTGCGCGCAAAAATGCCGTAACCCTTGGTTGGTTCGTTGATCAGAACATGGGTCACCGCCCCCACAAGCATACCCTGCTGAATGATCGGCGATCCGGACATACCCTGAACGATACCTCCTGTTTTCGCAATCAATTCTTCGTCTGTCACTTTTATTACCATGTTTTTATTGTCTGAACTGTTCAGGGAAATTTTCGTGATTTCGATGTCATAATACTTCGGTCCCTCGCCGTCGACCGTTGAAATAATCTGCGCCTTTCCTGTTTTGACCTCATAGTTCATCGCGATGGGAATGGCTTTTTCCTTACGATCGTATTTTGTCAATAGGCCGAAAACACCCTTGGAATGATTGGCCAGAAGGGCTCCGTTTACCTTGCTGGTGAAGGTTCCGCAAAGCTCTCCGGCCTTGCCGTTTTGACCCTTATAGCAGCCTGCGATTTGTGCACCGACAATATCTCCCTGGGAAAGAGGAAGAAGCTCGCCTGTGTCGACATCGCACACACCATGGCCGAGACCTGCAAAAAGACCGCAGGACGGCTCATAGAAGGTCATCGTACCGATACCGGCGGCGCTGTCACGAATCCACAGACCCGCTTTATACTTTCCCTCAGTCGTGCTGTAAAGCGTTGTAAGCTGAGTGGTATATCGCTTTCCGTCTCTGATAAATTCAAGGCTGTAGGTCTTGTTCTCACCGGCGGCAAGAATCGCTGAAAGCTCACTGCTGCTGACAAGTGTTCTTCCGTCAAGAGTGCGAATAATATCGCCGCTACGAAGACCCGCTTTTTCTGCCGGCGAAATCATTCCCTCAGGCGTGTCAACGCTCTCGGTCTTGACAATCACGATACCGTCGGTGAAAAGCCTCAGTCCGAATATTTCTCCGGACGGTACCACATAATATCTTTCGCTTACAGTCAGTGAAGACGCCTTGATCGGTATGGCTCCCAATAGGCTTACATTGACCTGATAGCGGCCCGCCTTGCTTCTGCGGAAGCTCGTCTCGTTTTCCGGACAGGATATACTGAAAATACTGTTCACTCCCACATCTTCGCCGGATACTCCGTAAAGCTCATCGGGAACAGAATAAAAACCGTATACCATAAGAATAAGAGTCAGGACGGTGACAGTAATGATTAAATTTTTGATGAATTTAATTCCTTTAACCATTTTACACCTCCGCTGCGGCTTTCAGAGGCTCACTGCGTCAAAAGCCGCAATCAAACCTTTTCAAACCGCAGTAATAATTTGCGCCGTCAGAGCAAAAAATATGATCGGTAATTAAAAACAAAAGATCCTGTGCTTTCCGCCGAATCGCACGAAAAGACGCAGAATCTATTTTTTGTTATTTTAAAATTTATTTGCTGAAGCTGACGATGACATTGCCCAGTCCGCCGTCAATTTCCACTTGATTGGATCCGCTGCCGCAGACATAATCATCACCGGCATTCACACCGTCAATCACGGCATTGCCCAGGCCTTTATCCAGCTCAACGGTGTAGTCCTTCACGGAGCCAATCAGAGTAATATCCATTTCGCCGACACCGCAGTCCAGCTCGCTTTTGCCCGGCAGGGCGGCCTCCAGCGTAAGATTTCCTACACCCATTTCCAGTTTCAGGTTTTTCAGCTTGCCGAAGCCGATATTCAGTTCGCCGACACCGCCTGTAATTTTCGCATTCTTCAAGGCAATGAGGTTTTTGATGTTGGTTCTGCCGACGCCCAGCTCTAAGCGAAGCTCCTGACACCGCAGATCATCGGCGGTGAGTTTTCCGGCTCCGGTGGTAATATCGACACGGGAAAAAGTGAATTTCTCCGGCACCGTGAGAATCAGTTTTCGGGACGAACCGTTCTGAAAAAGATTGGCATTGCTGTCTCTGAGCACAAGCTCACCGTCTTTTTCTTCCACAGTCAGACTGTCCACATTGCTTTCAACGGAGAACTTTTTTCCCACGGATATCACGAAATCCGCCGCGGAGATCTCGGCCTTGAGACTCTTGATCTCTCCGGACACAGCGTAGGTTTCCATGAAGCTGTCACTGGCGATATGATCCTTGGCGTCATAGATCACACCCAAAAGCTGCAGTGAACCGAAAATACCGGAGAAGATTCCCACAATCAACAGCACGGCAAAAGCTGTGGCAATATACTTAATAATCTTCTGAAAATCCGTCATTTGATTTCAACACCTCCGAAAAGGCAGGTGCCGGAAACATAGAGGGTAACCGCGTCCTTTTTGGCGGCGGTTTTATTGGTGATGCCACCGAAAATTGAGTTAGAATTCACCTTGACATTCACATGGTCTGGAACCAGAATCTTGATGCCGCCGAAAATGGCAGAAACCTGAATGGCACAGTCTTTTTCTATGATAGCGTGTCGGAGATCACAGTCAACACCGCCGAAAACCGCTGTGAGTTCAGCGCCGTCGAAGATCTCACCGTCAAAATTCATATTGTAGCCGGAAAAGGTGGCACAGCCGACCTTCGGCTGTTTGCCGTCGGCTTTCATCTGTGTGAACACCTCGCTCGTCTTGTTGCCGAAGATGCCGCCGAGCACCATTTTCAGACCGATGACAACAATCACGGCCGGAAGCATCAGCTTCCACATGAGGGTGAAGTCCAGAATTCCCTGACAGCATAGCAGTAAGAAAGTACCGATTCCAAGGCCGATGATGCCGCCGAGCTTTTCCCTCTGGGTGAAAAGGCTGACAAAACTGGGCACAATAATAAAGAGCGTCCACCAGCCGTCGAAGAAAAAGTTGATGTCAATAACATTGGTGGCTTTCAGGGCAAAGATCACACCCACGGCGATCAGGATCAGTCCCCACAAAATATTACTTGCTTTTTTCATTGATTTGATACTCCTTTGTGTTCATTTTAGAGATTGCTTTTAATCAGCGCGATAAATACCTGGCTGAGCATTTCGCTGACCTCTTCCATGGAAAAAACGGGATTTCTCGCCAGAGACAAGACGCCCATACCGTAAGTATAAACGGAAATATGATTATAGATTTTTCGCGCCTGCTCCTCACTCAGGCCATACTCCTTTTGCAGTGCCAGAAGCACCTGAGGCGAATTTTCATCGGTTCCCGGCAGATAACCCTGCGCCGTTTGCTCGACGCCCTCTCGCATGAAAAGAAACATGAAAAGCTGAGGTTCCCTGTGGGCAAACTCCACATATTTCAGTCCGACGCCCTTAAAGGGTGTTTCCGACTCCAGGCCCTGCCGGACATAATCGGCATAAAGCGCCTTCGCTTTTTCCATAACGGTATTCTGCACTTCCTCCATACTCTCGAAGCAGGAAAAAATAGGCTGAGGTGAACAGCCCAGTTCACTGCCCAGGGCGCGGGCCGTGAGGGCGGCAATGCCTTTTCGCCGCACCAGATCAAAAGCACAGTCAGCGATCATTTCTTTTGTATATTTTGCTTTCGGCGGCATTTTCTTTCACCCCCCACCTGTTATATTACATATGTTATTATATCTTTACTGCCGGTATCTGTCAATAGGTTTTCGGTGCTTTCCTGATTTTTCATGCAAAGAGAAGTCGCCGCATTTCTGCTTCGGCAAAAAGCAGAAATGCGGCGGCAAAAACAGGGCCTGTTATCTTCCCACTCTGACGCGGAAAAGTCCGTGTCGGTTGCAATAGGCATAAAGAAAGCCGGAACCTCTGAGCTGAAAACGCGTCTGCGCGTCTCCTTCGGGATAGAGCTTGACAAGCTGAATGCTGTCGGAAGTCACCCACGCAAGAAAAGATATATAATGAGCCTTACTCATCGGGTGGGTCATCGTGATAAAATTCTCGTCCTCAACCCTTTCTATTTTGATCCCGTGACTTTCATCGGCCTCTTCCGCTTCGAGAGGCGGCAGCGTAATGCCGCAGCAGCTGACAGCCGCTTCGCCTGTGGCGTGAAGAATATTGCCGCAGACAGGACAGACATAAAAAACCGACCGGAGCAAATTGGCACAGACATTCCGGTTGATGACCGTGTCTCCGCTCATGAGCTCCATCACGCTCACACCAAGGCTTTTCGCCAGCGGCTCAATCAGCGTGATATCGGGAAGTCCCTTTGCGGTTTCCCATTTTGAGACCGCTTTGCTGCTGACGCCGATTTCCTCTGCCAACTGAGCCTGGGTGAGACCTTTTCCCTCGCGCAGACGCTTAATGGTTGCGCCGGTAATATAAGTGTTCATCCAAAAACCTCCTTTCTTTTGGTTTCTGCCATGATTATACCCCATCTTCCCCTGCGTGACAACCTACGCTTCGTTGAAGAGGGCTGTAAATTCTTAAAATTATTTCGCAACTTCTGTTGACTTTTGCGACTCGGTGATGTTATAATATATAAAATCATTATTAACACGGTGACATTTTTTTGAACAAAGTGAAAACTTCAGAATGGGAAGGACCCGTCACCGAGTCTGAAATGAACAATCGAAAAAAGGAGAGGATCATCATGAAATTTCGTCGTGTCACAGCATTACTGTTGTCTATGATCATTCTTTGCGCTTCCTGTGCAGTCTGTGCTTTCGGCGCCCAGGACAGCTGGCAAGCCAAAAACGAGCAGCCCTTTGTCTTTGTCCACGGTCTCAACGGCTGGGGCGGAGCAGAAGGCATCAACGGAGTCATGCCTTATTGGGGCGCTACCACAGGCGACCTGATGAGCTATCTCCAGCAGGAGGGCTACAACTGTTTTTCTGCATCGGTGGGACCGCTCAGCAGTGCCTGGGACAGAGCTTGTGAACTTTATGCCCAGCTGATCGGCGGCACCGTTGATTACGGCGCGGCACACTCAGCAAAATTCAACCACAGCCGCTACGGCAGAACCTATTATCATGCCTTGATCCCCAACTGGGGCGAATTGGATGAAAACGGAAAACTACAACAAATCCACCTCATCGGACACAGCTTCGGTGGAACCACCATCAGAGTGATGGTTGAGCTTCTGACCAACGGCTCCGCCGAGGAAAAGGCAGCAACCGACGAAAGCGAGCTTTCCGGTCTTTTCACCGGCGGCAAGAGCAATTGGGTGAAGAGCGTAACCACCATTTGCACCCCTCACAACAGCGCCTCCATTTATTATCCGATGAAGGCTCTGAACCTTGACACCGTGTTCTATCTTGTCAGCTATGCCTATGCCGGTATTGCGGGCAGAAGCTATGTGAACGGCAAACTGGTCGACTTCCATCTTGAGCAGTTCGGTCTGACCGATGTACCTAACGGCAAAAAAGCGGACAATTTCTTTAAGGCTATGGCCTGCATCATGAAAAACCGGGAGGATTCCTGTATTCAGGATCTGACACCCGAGGGCTGCTCCGCACTGAATGAAAAGCTCGATATCAACAAAAATATTTATTACTTCTCCTATCCCTTCTCAACAACCGAAGAGCTGGAACCCCTTGGTATTCAGGTGCCGATCAAATCCACCAACCCGGTCATTTGGCTCACCTCTGTTGTCATGGGTATTCTGAGATTTAAGGATCCTGTTTTGGGAACCGACTATGAGGGTGACTGGCTTGCCAACGACGCTCTGGTCAATACGGAGAGTGCAAAATACCCCTTAGACGAGCCTCATCAGGACTTCGACGCCGACAACATCACAAAGGGCGTATGGAATGTTATGCCGGTTCAGCAGGGAGATCACGGCACGGCTATCGGTCTTTTTGCCGATGAAGAAACGACACACAACTTCTATCTGGAGCTGTGCGAGATGCTCAACGAGCTTCCCTGATCTCTGAAAAGATGAAAGTAAATCGCTCAGGCTGTGATATGCCTGAGCGATTTTTATTGATCCTTATTCCAATCAGAATAGTTTTTTCACCGCCTGAGCATAATTGAAATGCTCAAAGGCGCTGAGGCCGTCACGACGGCCGGCAAAGAAACGGCTTTGAATACTTCCCCGACTCAGGTGCTCATAAACCAAAAAACCATGGTCTCCGAGCATCATCTCTAGCGTAAGGGGATCAAAGGAGGACTTCATTTCTTCTCCGGCTGCTTTAGCCATTGCCATCATATTCTGCACCCGTGGGATATCCGACAGGAAAGTCCCGGCATCGGCATAGTCAAACAGGAGGGTTGACCCCTCGGCGGAAAGGCGCGAAACCGTATCCAGAAAATTCTCGATTTCAGCTCTGTCGAGATACATACTCACACCGAGCCATGAAAAGAATGTGATTTTACTTTTGTCAAAGCCCTGCTCTGTCAGTTTATCCTCCAGACTGTCACAGGAAAAATCACAGGGCACAAAATGCAGATTCTCCGGGATTTCCAAGCCGGCCTTTTGGATTCTTCTGAGTTTATCCGCCTGAGTGAGAGGGTGATCCACCTCATAAACCCGGTATCTTTTGAGAAACTCTTTTTCTCTGAAAGCAAAGGTGTCAAAGCCGGCGCCGAGAATCACATACTGCTGTGTTCCCGTCATCACCGCCGTCCGGAGACAGTCCTCACAGTATCGCGCCCTGGCCACTGGCGTCGGGGCGAACTGGGTATTGACGAGATATTGGAGGGTCTCTTCCTCACTTGAGAAAGCGCCCTTTTTCTCACCGGCCAGGAAATCTGCGCCACTGAGAATATAGTCGGCCATTTTGCCGTAGTCTTCCTCACCGATCAGCTTTTTCGCCATACTGTCGTGAAAGATCGGGTTTTCCGCCTTTTCTGCGTGGTAGGCACGGGCGAAAGCGGACATGAGTGCTGTTATACTTTTTTGATCGTTCATAAGTTCCCCTTTTATTTCAGTTTTTTTGTTTTTAAAATATTCAAAAGAATATAGACTGCCATCAGCACCGCGACGGCAGACAGTACCACGGCGAACATCACGGAGACATCGACACTTTTTCCCAGAAAATACAGATTGCAGTCGATACCGTCGCGAATGCCGTCGATCAGCTCCCGAGGCAAGGAAAGCCTTTCCATTTCCGCGAACACGCCTCTCATGGCATGATTGCGCACGAGAGAGGTGCCGTAGGTACCGGGTAGGAAAGCAAGAACCTTTTGCAGTCCCGGAGCAAACTGAGAGATCGGCATATAGGCCCCGCATATAAAGCCGTAACCGGAGCTGACGATGGTTCCCACCGCTGAAATCTGACCTTGGGTTGACAGGAAGAAATTGATCACGCTGGAAAGGGCCGTGCCGAACATCACAAGTATGATCACATCGAGCAGCAAGAGACAGACATCGACCGCTGACATATACCAGCCCACCGCGCCGACATAAATCAGGCAAATGCCTGCGGCTGTCAGACAAATGATCAGCGAGGAAATCAGCGAGGAAAAATAATAGCCCAAAGCAAACAGTGAGGGCTTGACCGGCGTCATGTGCAGATCCGTTGCCGTGGAATTGGCCTTATCCTGCACCATGAGCATATTCGAGCAAAAGGAAACCGTTACGCAGGAAACAGCCAGAATAGAGGAGATCAGCTGACCGCCCACACAGCCGCCCAGGAGCTTTTCACTCAGAGAAAAGCCCACCGGCAGGGCGTCCACAAAGGTCTGACGGTAAATATTGCCCAAAAAGGTGGCATAAAGCACAAGCAGGATCACCGGCGTGATCAGGGAGGTGAAAAACATAGCTTTGTCGCGGAAAAAGAGTTTGGTGTTTCTTTTCACAAGAATTTGCAGTGTTCTCATTTTTCTTCTCCTCCCGATAACTTTTTTCCTGTGACAGCCAGGAACACATCGTCCATTTTACCCTTGGTGATCTCATAGTCCCGGAATAATTCCGGATTCTGCAGAATCAACCCTGTGGCTGCCGCCGTGTTTTCCACGGCCAAAACCAGCGCTTCGCCCTGTTTCTCATAAGGAATACCGAGGCTTTGCACTTTCTGCTCATCGGTATTATATAAGGTGATGAAATCACCGGTGTAGGCGTTTTTCAGCTCCAGCGGTGTTCCTTCGGCGGCGATCTTTCCGGAATCCAGAATAATGACCCGATCCGCGTCAGCGGCCTCCTCCATATAATGTGTGGTGAGGAAAACCGTCATGCCTTTCTCTTTCCGGAGGCTTTCAATGGCTTTCCACAGGAGCTTCCTCGTCTGAGGGTCAAGGCCCGTTGTGGGCTCATCGAGAATGAGCAGCTTCGGCTCATGTAGCAGTGCCCTTGCGATATCAATTCTGCGCCTTTGGCCGCCGGAGAGCTTGCCAAGCGGGCGTTTCAGAATATCCTCAAAATCCAGCAGAGCCGCCAGCTCCGCGATTCTTTTCTTGCAGTCCTGACCGGTAATTCCGTACAGGGCCGCCCTGCTCTCGAGATTATCCCTGACGCTCAGAGCACGGTCCAGCACGCTGTTCTGAAACACAACGCCCAGCATACCCTTGATCTGCTGCGCCTGCGTG
>JAQXMV010000019.1 GCA_029013165.1 Oscillospiraceae bacterium
CATGCAGTCCGTTTAGTATTTATCTCCCCGTGTCCCTCCGGACAGATAGCCGATGCCTTTCGGTGTGAGCATTGTTTGTCATTACCGCCGTGAATACCGCGGCGAAAAAATAACCGCTTCCCCTTTTAGCGGGAAAGCGGCAAAAATCAATAAACAATTCAACCTCAGGGAAGATCGTCCTCGTTCTCCAGGTTGTGCCATACATTCTGGACATCATCGTTGTCCTCGAGCATTTCCAGGAGCTTACTCATGCACTTGAGGTCGTCCTCGTCGGTCAGAGCTGTTTCGGTGTTGGGAACATACTCCACCTCGGCGGAAACGAACTGATAGCCCTTGGCTTCGAGATCATCGCGGACAGCGCCGAGATCATTGGGCTCTGTGCGGACGACAAACACATCTTCATCGTCTGTCAGGAAGTCAACGGCGCCGGCTTCCAGAGCGTCCTCCATGAGTTTTTCTTCGTCGACATCTTCCTGTTCGATGACGATGACGCCGAAACGGCTGAACATAAAGGAAACGCAGCCCTGCTGACCGAGGTTGCCCTTATTTTTGTCGAAGTAGTGGCGCATTTCGCCGGCGGTACGGTTTCTGTTGTCGGTGAGGGTTTCGACGATCACGGCGATGCCGGAGGGACCGTAGCCCTCATACATAATCTCTTCGTAGTTGGCACTGTTACCCTCGCCGGAGGCTTTTTTGATGATACGCTCGATATTGTCGTTGGGCACATTGTTCGCCTTAGCCTTGGCGATAACATCCTTGAGCTTTGAGTTGGAGGCAGGATCAGGACCGCCGTCACGGACGGCAACGGCAATTTCTCTGCCGATTTTCGTGAAAACCTTGGCTCTGGCGCCGTCGGTCTTTTCTTTTTTGCGCTTAATGGTGCTCCATTTTGAATGGCCTGACATGTTTTTCACCAATCCTTTGTGAATATTTTACAACTATATAATTTATCATGTTTTCTCTTTTTTGTCAAGACCGGCCCGGCCTGCTTCGCGTACGGCCGGCTTTTTTCGTCAAAGGGACACGCTATAATCAACAAAAGTTTCGGTCAAGCCTTTTCAAAGGCTTGCAGGGTCAAGGGGCAGAGCCCCTGTCGCTGTCCGCAGACAGCGAAACACCCCAGACCCAGAAAATAAACTCTGCGCTGACGAGAGAAAAAATTATATTTCATTAAGCGCAGGAAGGGAGGAACGAGAAAAAATGCGGGGCATTTTCCTCGTTCCGTGGGAAACCCTCGCCGGGGGTTTCCCGGTGAAAAGGGCAGAAGATTTTTTTGTAAAAGACGGAGTTATCCGTCACGGTGGCGCTGCGTAGACAGCGCCGTTTCTTTGTGCCTTGCCATTGGCAGGGCGACACCTTATTTAGCGAAAACAAAAACTATTTCTATACTTTGTCGATCAGCCAACTTCCACGCTCCACCGCTCAAGCCGGCGCGTTTAATGTTGTACATTATAATCGGGTTAGTCACGGACAAAAAACAACAAGCCCTGCGGACAGCGTCCGCAGGGCGAAATTCATATCAAAACGAGATAGATTTTATTTCACCGTCACCTTGACCGGTGCGCTGAATTCGCCCACCTGATATGTGCCATTGGAGAGTTCCGCAACAGGTCTGACCCGGAAATAATAGGTCGTGCCCTTTTTCAGGCCGGTTTTGGTGAAAGATTCCGTGTAGGCATTCTTGTAACGCTTGTATGTGCCGTATAATTGTGTGTGGTACCAAATCTGATAGCCCATGGCGCCGGGCACCTTGTTCCATGTCAGCTTATAGCCGCCGGTGAGTGCTGTGGCTTTCAGTTGAAGCGGTATCAGATAGACTGCTTCAGCGGCGGTAAAATCATTCCACTTGGTGTCGCTACCGTTGACATTGACGGGTCTGACAGCGAAACGGTACTTTTCACCGGGAACTACTTTATCATAGTTGTAGGTTTGCCAATAATCTTCCTGTTCCTTTTGATCGACAATAAAAGTCCACTTTTTTTGTTTATAATCCCATTGATAAATTCTGTAATAATCGGCGTAGTCACACGGTTCCCACATCAGCATTATCTTGCCATTTTGAGAAAATATATTCAAATTATCAATTTTGCTTGGCATAGCCGCGTCGCCGGGCAGATCGAGGTTGGCTTCACCCTCGTAATAGACTTTCGTGAGGGAATCACAGCCGTCAAAGGCTTTCTTACCTATATAGGTAACTGAACTTGGTAGTATCAGATTTTTAAGAGATTGACAATTATAGAAACAGTAATTTCCCAAAATCTTTAAGGTGTCCGGAAGGACGATCGTTTCCAAATTGTTTAAATGGCTGAATGTCTCATGTATTTCAGTGAACCCTTCTTCCACGATAATATGTTTAATTTTAGAACGATCTATTTCTATGCCATCATATGATAAGGTGAGATCGTCAAATTCTCCATTTGAGGAAAAAGATCCGGAAAGAAGATGTATCGGAAGAATATTTGTTTTCTCATCGCCCGGAGCAATAACAAGAACTCCGGTTTCAGAATCAAAGGAATACTTGAAAGTTTCTTGATAGGTTTCGTTCGGATCTCTGTAAGGGGCATCATGTGAAGGGTGGTCATAATCGCTCAAATCATAACCGTTTTCCGAATAACTATGTGTAATATACTCTGCCCCGGCGGAAAAAGACAGCGCGCACACGGATACTGTCATTAGCAGTAAAACAAAAAATAAATTTCTAATTTTTTTCATTGGATAGACCTCCTCATCAGAATGGTTGTGTTCCGTTCTTTTCTATATTTTACCACCCTTATGTGAAATCTGTGTGTGCGAATATGGATATAAATTGTTAATTTTCTGATCACAAAAAAAGCCCGGCTTGCCGGGCAAAATTCCCCTCGGCTCCGACGAGGGGTCATGGGAGAAAAGAAAAACACCGCCGCATATTTTCACCGGTGCGGCGGTGTGACAGGTCGATTGTTTATTTGTTGAATACAGCCTCAAAGCCGCTGAAAAACGCCTCGAGCTTGTAGACCACACTGTAATAGCAGTATTTGCACATGGCGACAAAGCGTTCGCTGCTCGTAAAGCTGTCACCGTCACTGTTGAATACATAACGGTTGTAGAGCAGGGGATCGCTCAGGTCATAGACTTCATTGAAGAAGATCATTTCCGTCTCATATTTTGAGGTGTCGTTCTCGTTGAGATCAATGACTCTTACGCCGCGACTTTCATCGCCGTAGGAACCGAAAGAGGCCGTGGGCGTCTGGATCAGATCCATGCCCTTGTAGGGAACCACGAAGCAGTTGACATGGTCGTGACCGAAAGCAAAGCCCAGCACATTGCCGTTTTCCACCATGGCGTCGGCCTGACCGTTGGAATATTTCGGGGGACAGCAGGACTCGTGGAGGAAGGTTTCCTCGTCGATGTATTCTTCGGGCATAACATAGCCGCCGTCCTCATATTCTATGAAGTATTTCTTGTCATAGGATGAGGGAGGAACGAGAATTTCCAGCTTGCCGGGATCTTTCTTGTTGTCCTTGTCTCTCTCGATCTGATAAACATGGGTCAGAACATCGTAGATTTCCGGGACGATGATGTGCTGAAATGCCATGGAGGGCAGAGTAATTCCGCCGTTTTCTTCGGTGAGGGCTTTTTCTGTCCGGATGTACCAGTCGATCTGATCCTTTGCCGTGCAACCGTAGCCGCCGAGATCGTTTTCCGTGTTTTTCATCTGGGAGTCAAAAAACCAGAGGTTAAAGGCCTTTTTGGTTTCGTCTTTCGAGGACAGGATGGGAAGATTGTAGGTGCCGTAGCCCGTCAGTTCCTCGGTGTCACCGGTGCCCACGAAGCAGTCATAGCTTTCATAGATTTTCCACTGGGCTTCCTTTGACATGATGTTATGGTCATAGTCATGGTTGCCGAATACGGCGGTGACCTTGACACCCTTTTCCTCAAAAATACTCATGAAATTGTTGATGCCGATTTTGGTCAGCAGGGTGGTTCCGCCACTGCCCGGGGCGATGTTGTCGCCGGTGAGGACAATGAGGTCGGGCTTGGTCATGTCAATGACATCGCTGAGGAAATTCGCGGTCAGCTCTCTGAAAGTGACGATATCCTGAATATCGGCGATCTGCAATATTCTGAATGAGCCGTCCTCATGGAATTGCAGGGTTTTGTCTTGTTCCTCGGCTGCGCCGGCGGTCAGGCAAAGAGAGCCCACGGTCAGAATGGCCGCCATCAGCACACAAAGCAGTTTCTTCATTTTGTTTTTCTCCTTTCAGATCTTCGGAATCATTTTCCGTAAACTTTATCCAATGATAGCAAGAAATTGCAAAGAAACTGTGAACAATGAGAGGAGTAATGTATATTACTTGATATTTCAGCGGAAAACAAGTATTTTGCTCATGGCAGAAAGGCCCTTTGTGAGGTCCCCGTCGGTTGCAAACCCATATTTTTTCAAACTGTGTTAATAATTTTATCAAAAAAATGCTTTATAATGAAACAATTAGTCATATAGGACTTTACTCTATAAGGAATACAATACGGAGGACTACAAGATGAAATTACCACCGATTGATATGACGCCGGTCAGCCGACCCTATCCCATGACCACCATGTTCGGCGCCATCGCCGCCGCTGCCGAGAGAGTGCCCGAGGCACCGGCTCTAGGCTTCATGGGGAAGATCACTACTTTCCGCAGCTTTGTGGAAAAAATCGAGCTTGCCGCAGGCGCTTTTCTGCGCTACGGAATCCGAGAGGGAGACGCGGTGACGATCTGTATGCCCAATACGCCCCAGGGCGTGATCTGCCTTTATGCGCTCAACAGAATCGGCGCCGTGGCCAATATGGTGCATCCTCTCTCATCGCAGAAAAACATCACTTTCTATCTGGATTATTCCGAGAGCAAGATGATCCTCACCCTCGATCAGTTTTACACCAAGGTCAAAGCAGCCGTGGAAGAAACCAAGGGTAAGCCCGCCATACTTACGGCGAGAATTCAGGAGGAGCTTCCCTTTGTGAAAGCTGTGGCCTATCAGTATCTGAAAAACCGTGAAAATCTGAAATATCCCGGCAAAGACGGCCTGGTATGGTCGGATTTCCTGAAAACCGGCAAGGGAGTGACTCTTCCGGCTGTGAAGTTTGAAAAGGACAAAACGGCGGTGATTCTTTATTCCGGCGGAACCAGCGGCACTCCCAAGGGAATCCTGCTTTCGGATTTCAACTTCAATGCTTTGGGAATGCAGGTGGGAGAGATCGCAGGCTGCCGCCTGGACTACGGCTGTAAATTTCTCTCGGTCATGCCCATTTTCCATGGCTTCGGTCTGGGTATCGGTATTCATACGGTGCTGGAAAACGGCGCCATGTGCGAGCTGATTCCCCAGTTTACCAAGGAGACCTACGCCAAAGCGGTGCTCAAGCACAAGCCGAATTTCATTGCCGGCGTGCCTACTCTTTTTGAGGCACTGCTGAAAGTGGATATTTTTGACGGCGCCGATCTCTCGTTCCTCAAGGGCGTTTTCAGCGGCGGCGATTCCCTGAGCCCCGAGCTGAAAAAGAGAGCCGACAGCTTCCTGAAAAGTCACGGAGCCAGCATACAGATCCGCGAGGGCTACGGCCTGACGGAATGCGTCACGGCCTCCTGCGTAACGCCCCATGACAGAGCCAAGGAGGGCAGCATCGGTCTGCCGCTGAGAGATACCCTTTACCGCGTTGTGGAGCCGGGCACTTTTAACGAACTGCCAAGAGGGGAAATGGGTGAGATCATCATTTCTGGCCCCACGCTGATGATCGGTTATAAGGACGCGCCTCAGGAGACGGCAGACGCCCTGCGTACCGATGACGACGGCAGAACATGGCTTTTCACCGGAGACATGGGCCTCATGGACGAGGAGGGCTTCGTCTATTTCAAGCAGCGCATGAAACGGCTCATTGTCACCAGCGGCTATAATGTCTATCCATCTCACATTGAGAACATCCTCGACAAGCACCCGGCGGTGGATTATTCCTGCGTCATCGGTGTCAAGGATTCCTATAAAATGCAGAGAGTCCGGGCCTATATCGTGCCGGCTCCCGGCGTAAAGGCTGACGAAGAGACCAAGAAAGAGATCCTGGAATACTGCAAGGAATATCTCGATGTTTTTGAAAGACCGAAAGAAATCATATTCAAAGAGGAGCTTCCCAAGACACTCGTGGGTAAGGTGGCCTACCATTCTCTCGAGGAGGAAGCGGAAAAGGAGATTACTGTATGAGCCAAAAGAAGAAAAATCCGCGCCGCGGCTATCTTTTCAGATGTGTGACCGTCAATACATTGCTGAACCTGCTGAAGAAAAAATACATGACCGAAAACAATGTCACACTGGAGGTCAGAAAGCCCGAACATAAGGCCTTTTTGCTGATTGCCAACCACACCGAGGCGGCCGATCCCGGCTATGAGATGGTGGCCACCAAGCGATATCTGCGTTTTGTGGCCAGCGACCACACCCTCCGAATGAAAATGGGCTGGGTCTTCAAGTATATCGGCGGCGTCATTGTCAAGCACAGGGAAAGACCTTCCTCGGAACTGACGAGTGAGATCATTGACAACTTAAAGGCGGGAATACCCGTGGGACTGCACGCCGAGGGCGCCATGTCTGTCAACGGACAGACAGGCTTTGTCTCCGAGCACACCGGTCAGTTGGTCAAAGATTCCGGTGCGGCTCTGGTGACCTACCGTTTTGTCGGCGGTTATCTGCGCAAGCCCCGCTGGGCGGAAAGCCCGAGAAAGGGACCGATCAAAGGAGAGTTTGTGGCTGAATACTCTCCCGAGGAGCTGGCCAAGCTCAGCGCCCATGAGATCACTGAACTGATTCGCCGGGACATTTATGTCAACGCCTACGAGCGTCAGAGAGAGAATCCCGAGGATTACAGCGGAGATAATCTTGCGGAATGTGTGGAGCGTGTACTCTATCTTTGCCCCGAATGCGGCAAGGTGGGCACCCTGCACAGTCACGGCAATTTCCTGGAGTGCGACTGCGGCTATAAGGTCGAGATGCAGAGCGACGGATTTTTCCACGACACGGGCAAGGGACTTCATTATGACAATGTGCTGGACTGGGATATGTGGCAGAGAGCCCGGTGGAAAGAAAGGGTACTTGCCGCTGCTGAGGGCGAGCTGATCTTCTCCGAGGAAAACATGACTGTGCGCACCGTAGGCGATGAGGGCGACACGGTGCTGACGGAAAAAGGTAAGCTGAGCCTTTGCCAGGATCGGTTCGAGGTGGATCTCGGTGACGGCAGTGAGGTCTGTGTGATCCCGATGAAGGAAGTCAAGCAGGTCTCTCTGGCAGGCAAGGAAGCCCTGCTTTTGGTCGGCGGCGGTCACTATTTTGATATTCGGCCGGCAAGACCTGCTTCCCCAAATAAGTATATTGCTGCCTGGCGTTATCTTACAGGCAGGGAGTATTATTGATCGTGTAAGGTAATATTTGATGAATATAAAGGACGGAGCCCATGCGCAAACTGCGTTGGCTCCGTCCGGATTTTTATATTTGTCGGTATTTCCGATGATATCACTGCTGAAAAACTGATACTTTTATGGCTGGTTTTCCATAGTGTTGATCCCGGATTTTTTTAGGCTTTTTTTCTTGTTTTCCGCCAGCAGAAAAAGCACGCTCAGGGCCATGGCAGCAAGACTGACGGCAAAACCGGCCTTGATGCCCGGGATGGTGTATTTCATGGTGATCTCATGCTCGCCGGCGGTGATATAGGCACTGCAGAGATATCTAGCCGCCTTGTGTACTTCTGTCTCATGGCCGTCAATATAAATCTTCCAGCCCCCGTCGTAGGGGATCGTGGTCAGAAGAACTCCGTCTCTTTCACAGTCGATTCTGCCCTCGATGCGGTCAGTGCCAAAGTCGGTGATAAGAAGTCCGCTTTTCTTCAGCCGGTCACATTCTGCGGCAAAACTCTCGCTCTCTTCCAGACGAACCGCGTTCCACAGGGCGGTCTGAGATTCCGCTCCGGCTTCATAGTCGCTCAGGTCAAAGGTGAGGACTTCTTCACGGGAGAGAAAGGCAAGGGGCAGGGCGTTGCTGTTGACCGTTATGCTTTCGCCGCCCTTTTCCAGTATGTACCGTATGCCGAAAAGCGCATTGGTGATCTCCGACTGATCGTAATAGGTGCTGACATTTCTGGCATATCTCGGCAGACCCAGTCCCTGGAAAAAATCGTAGGCGTCAGCGGACATAGTGGAGGAATAATAGCAAATGCCGTTATAGGAATATTGCTGGGGATAGTTGTTTTTCTTTTCATCGGCAAATTCCATTCGCACAAAGGCGTCCTTGTCATCAAGAGCCGTGAATTCCTCCATTTTTTCGTCAAAACGCCGCAGGGAACTGACATTGGAGGCCCAGATCTGTTCCGTGTGTTCATGGATAAAATCGCAAACCGCGCCCTTTTTGTCTTTGAGAATCAGATCGGCGATATTCTCGGAATTAAAGGCAAAGACCGCATTGAGTCCCACGCCGGCAATCATGAGAGCCGCCAGGGCGTTGCAGAGGCTTTTTTTCATGCGGATGCTGTTGATTCCCTCGGCGGCTAAACTCAGCAGCAGAAAAATTGACAGAAAGCTCTGCCGCGCCGGAAGCTGATTGGGAAAATGAAAGCCGTGCCAGATGAACTCGCCGAGATTGATGCTCATGGAAAGGAACAGGAAGCTCATGAAAAGAAAGCTCAAAAGACGCTTGCGCCGATCTGCGCCGGAAAAAAGCCAATAGCCGATCATCAGTCCCAGAGGAATCAGGGAGCAGTAAAGATTCGGTTCGCCGTATTCAAGAGAGATCTTTTGAAAAGGCAGGAAACGCAAAAGAAAATCCTTTAATGTATAGATGATCTCGACATTTCTGTCAAAGCCCATGTCGCTGGCCGCCGTCAGGGAGAGAGCCTTTGCTGTGGGGATCAGAAGCACCGCCGCCGAAGCGCCGGCCAGAAGAGAGGCCGTCCCAAAGCGCAGGCAGTGACGAAAGCGCTCTTTCGCCGTTGTCTTTTGGCTGAAAATCAGATAGAGGAAATAAAGCACCGAAAAGATGCAGACCATATAGGCGAGATAAAAGCATGTCCAGACCGTGAGAAACAGCGCGATGAGATAGATGTGGCTTTTTCCGCGGTGGATCAGTGTCTCAATGCCCAGCGCCACCAGGGGCAAAAGCAGGATCACATCCAGCCACATGAGCTGATTAATGAAGGCCAGCACATAACCGCTCAGCGCCCATGCGCAGGAGAGTGCGACGAAAAGCGACAGTCTGCCGCGGCTCTTTCTGCCGGGATAAAGACAGATCAGACGCAGACAAAACAGCAGTCCGCACAGAGCAATTTTGAGCATAACCAGCACATTGATGCCGGCAATCCGCATACTATCGGGCAGAATATAAATCAGAAGCCACAGGGGACTGCTGGTATAATAGGCGCTCTGCGCCCAGAGGTTAAAGCCGAGGGCGCCGGAAAAGCTGTAGAAGAGCTCACCCTTTTTCAGCGCCTGCGCCATATTCTGAAGCATGGGATAATACTGAGAAAAGCCGTCCATGCTGCACAGAGTATGCGGTCCGAGGGGTGCGATTCCCCGCAGGATATAGCACACCAAGACGATAAAGCAGGGTATGAGAAAGGAATATGCCATGGCGGTCTTATCCTCGCTGAGAAAGGCTTTGCTTTTTTCTTTCAAGGCCGTGTCCTCCTTGTGCGTTGCTTTGTTTTATCCTGCGTCGGGTTTCGGCAGAGAAGAGAGATAGGCGTTGCATTTCTTTTCTCCCTGTCCCACCAGTTCCATCGTTCTTTCATAGGAAGCCTTGGCAAGGCTCAGGCCGTTGCTTGTTTTGTTCAGTCCCAGCTCATCGGCTCGCTCATCCAGGTTGCCCTGCAGGGGCACCACGGCATGGATCTGCCGGCCGCCCTGAGAATAGAGATGCACCCAGGTGGGGATCGCTTTGACGCTGTCAAAGGTGACGGTGCCGTCGCTGTATTTGGAAAAGGTCATCTCGAAGATCAGTCCGTCCTCGGTGTGACCGGTTTTCAGACTCATGTAGTTTCTTCTCTGATTGGAGACCAGATTTCCCATGGAATAGACGCAGACGGTTTTGTGCTTGCCGTCGGTGGAGGTGATCAGGTCGATGGGCTGAACCACATGAGGGTGGCCGCCGATGATGACATCGACGCCCATGTCGCAGAGCTTTTGGGCAATGGCTTTCTGGTTCTCATCGGGAGAAAGCTGATATTCGTTACCCCAGTGGAGATAGACGGCGATCACATCGGCTCCCTGCTTTTTCATCTGTGCCATGGCTTCTTTCAGCTCGCTGTAGAAGTTATCGAGCTTGCTGTAATTGAAAGAATTGATCAGGGGTGCCGTTTCGGTGTCCAGCACCAGACCGTTGAGTGCCTTTCGGCCCTCGGTGGTCGGCGTTTCGTAGGTATAGCAGGCGATCCCGAAACGGATGCCCTTGACATCGGAAAGAATCCATGTTTTTTCCTGCTGATTTTTTCTCGAGCCCACATGGTCGAGAGCCGCCTTGTCGATGATCTCCAGGGTGCGTTTGACGCCGGGGCCGTTGGTGTCATAGGCGTGGTTGTTGGCTGTCAGCAGGCAGTCTACACCGGCATTTTTCAGGGAAGTGACGATGGAATCGGGAGAATTGAAGCGGGGAAAGCCGCTGTAATTTCTGCCCTGGGTGCCGCCGAGAGTCGTCTCCAGGTTCGCTACGAAATAGTCGCAGCCCTCCATGACGCTTTCGCTGTAGGTAAAAAGATGATCGAAGTTATAGCTGCCGTCGCTCTCCCGTGCATTCTGATAGATCGGCACATGGATCAGCACATCGCCGGCGCTTCTGACGGTCACCGTGGAGGTTAAGCTGGGCGCCGCAGGCGCCGTGGTAGCTTCTGCGGTGGTGACAGCGGTGGCTGTCGCGTCGGCGGCAGCATCATCAGGGGGCGTAATGCGGTAATTCTCACCGATGAAAAAGACTGCGCACAGACACAGTGCAAGAGCGACAAAGGCGGTGAGAGCCGTCGCAAAAGTTCTTTTTGTTTTTGTTTTCATGCAGATCGTCTCCGGACTTTATTTTTTCAACTTAGTATATCATTTTATAGGATTCGTTACAATAGTAATTTGTTACAGTATTCTTAAGTTTAGGCAATAATAATGTAACTTTGCTTTGTCGGTGATGAACCGATAGGCTTTCTCTACGGTAAAATCGACAGGGAGGGACACAGAGGTTCCGTACGACCCGGATGGGGATATGTGATGGAGTTTTATGTTCAACCGAAATACAGGCGGCAGGGTTACGGAAGAAAAATGTATCAACACTTGGAAAGCATTTTTTCGGGAAAAGGGGTAACGAATATCTGGCTGACTGCCGATCCCGTTACGGGTGAGCCCTTTTGGACGGCCATGGGCTTTTTCAATAGTCAAGAAAAATCCGCAGAAAACGGTTTATACATATTTGAAAAGTTTGGCGTTCAAGAACGGAAAACATAGTGGTGAATGGTCTTGCGGTTGATAGCAGATTGAAACAGTAACTGAAACTCATAGCAAAAGCAAAAGCAGAGCTGCGGCTCTGCTCAGACTGTCGATAAATGCGCCCGAGCGCATAGTGATCATCTATCAGAAAAAATGGAATAAATCAAGTTTCTGCTTTCAAGATCATTTCAGCGACATGGTATCGAACCATGTCGCTGAAA
>JAQXMV010000020.1 GCA_029013165.1 Oscillospiraceae bacterium
GTTCCCTGCCGTCAGACCACATCAGACCGTTTCTGAGCTTATAGGTATAGGTAACCGTCCCGTTCTCGTTTCTGACAGCCTGTGGGATAGCGACAGCGCAGTCGGGCACGAGAACAGATTGACCGTTCTCATTCTTTGACCACTTGACCAGTCCGGAAAAAACATTGACCGCGAGGCTTGCGCTGTCAATGTCGCTGCACTGAGTCGGATCAAGGGTGGAAACGGCCGTACTTATGGCAACATTCAGTCGCTTTTCACTGGGCTTTTTTCTGGCAGTGCCACATGAAACAAGGGGTATGATCATACAAACCGTGAGAAAAAGCAAGCATGGTTTTTTCATTCGTTCTTTATCCTTTATTCGTTTATGATTCCGTCACAGGCCAGAATATAGTGAATTAAAACCCTGACGGCGGTAAAAAATCCTTCAATATCAATCATTTCGTCCCTCTGATGCGCGCCGCCATGGCCTTCTTCCATGGCAAAAGGCGGATTTTCACGGCCCGTGGGAATGGCAAAAGTTCCCACAGAAAAGGCGTTATTCAGCTTTCGGGCATAGGTGCCGCCGCCCATCAGGACTCTCTCCAGGCTGTCGCCGGTGATATCACGATAGATTTCTTCCATGGCAGACGGAATGGGACTACTCTTGTCAATGATAAAACCGGGATTGACTTTGCCGTCGCAGACAGAAAAGCCAAGCTCTGACAAATGCTTTTCACTGGTGTTTTTGAGGTATTCCGCGTCCAGAGAGGGTCCGAAACGGACATCAAAACTCAGATGTAAATGCCCGTCGGCGGAATCGGCAATTCCGTTGACGCAGGTCATTTTTCCGAAGTCGGCATCCTCGTGCATGACGCCGATTCCCTCTCCGTAATATCCGTCCAATATCGACTTTGCATGTTCCATGATCATTCTGTCTGCGGCCGGGAGTGCTTCACAGGAAGATAGTATGCTCGCGGCAAGGTAAGCCGCATTGACCGACCCCTCAGGTATGCTCGCGTGCTTTGAGATACCTCTGACGCGCAGGACGATTTCGTCATGGTTTCTCTGCACATCACAGTTTTCCTCATGGGCTGTCTTTTCGGTCAGCTCCGCAAAGAGCCCATCGGCATCATCAATTCTGACCGTAACACTGTCAAGGACAATGTTAAAGGCGGCTCCGCCCTGAAAACTGCGGATCGTTTTGAACTGATCTCGTGAAACAGCATAAAAATGATAAAAGCCTTTTTCTCCCACACTGCAGGGAAAGTCTGCGTCAGGCACAATGGAGAGCGCAGGCTGTTTTTCATTTTTCAGATAAGCGGCAAGATCTTCCATGGAGCACTCTTCATCGGAACCGATAAAGGTTTCCAGGCGGGAACGAAGTGAAATGCCGTTTTCTTTCAGAAATCTCATGGCGCAAAGGCTTGCCATAATGCCGGATTTATTGTCCTCCACTCCCCTGCCGATTAAAGCCCCGTTTTTCACAACAGGGTGAAAGGGCTCGGTGTATATCCAACCATCGCCTGCCGGCACCACATCACTGTGGCAGAAAAGACCAATCTTTTTCTCACCGCAGCCGTAGCCGCACAGTGCATATTTATCATCACAAATTCGTGTATCAAAACTCTGTTCCTCAAATAAATGACAGGCAAAGCCAAGAGCTTTCCGGCAGTTTTCGCCGAAAGGCGCTCCGGGTGTGGCCTTAGCCTTTACCGAGGGGATTTCGGCAAGGGCCATCCACTGCGTGATGATCTCGTCTCTGTTTTCACAGATCCAGTTTTGAATTAAATTATCAATTTTTTGATCTATCATATTTTCTACCTCATTCTATTGGATTCATTCATTCGGCGTGAGCCACTTTTTTCGGATTCTCTGCTTCGCCACGGCAAAACAGAGAAGATGGGCGCAGAAAGTGACAGCCCAGCTCAGCGGATAACTGTAATAGATCGTTTCCACCACATGATACTGCGGAAGCTGAAACACGGTCATGATCCAAACCACACGCAGCACGCAAACGCCAAGCAGTGAAACCAGCGTCGGCACAAAGGAATAGCCAAGACCTCTCAGACAACCGACGGTTACATCCATCATACCGCACAGGAAGTAGGAACAAGCGATAATCGTCAGCCGCCGCACACCGGTCTGAGTTACCATGTCACTTTTGGAATACAGACCGATCAGATCACTGCCGAAAAGAATAAAAACGGCGCAGAATATCATGCCGACGAGAAATACATAGCAGATTCCAACGCCGAGAATTTTATTGATTCTGTCATATTTCCTGGCACCGGCATTCTGCCCGGTGAAAGACACCGCCGCCTGGTGGAAGGAATTCATGGAAGTATAAGCAAAGCCCTCCACACTGATGGAAGCGGAATTGGCCGCCACAACGGTAGTGCCGAAAGAGTTGACCGATGACTGAATCACCATGTTAGACAGAGAAAACATCATGCCCTGAATGCCTGCCGGAATACCGATCTGCATGATTCTGAGGAGCTTGTGCGAATGAATTTTTATCTTTCTGATTTCAAGGCGGATATCGCTGTTTTCTTTGATCAGACACCGCAGAATCAAAAGGGCGGAGATCGTCTGAGAGATCACCGTCGCAAGACCGACGCCGAAAACACCCATGTGAAAGGCAATGACAAAGATCAGGTTCAGCACCACATTGAATACACCGGCAACCGAGAGATAAATCAGCGGCCGTCTCGTGTCGCCGATGGCGCGGAGGATCGCACTGCCGAAATTATAAATCATAACCGAAGTCATGCCGCAGAAATAGGTGCGAAGATAGACAGAAGAAAGTCCGATCACATCATCAGGGGTCTTCATGATGCTGAGAATATAGGGTGCCGAAACAATACCGACCACCGTGAGAAACACACCGCCGATGACGCTCAGCAGCATAGAAGTATGGACTGTCTCATGAAGATCTCTTTTCTGATCGGCGGCAAAATAGTTTGCCACTAAAACATTGGTGCCGACAGACATACCAATGAAAAGATTAGTCATCAGGTTGACAATCGAAGCTGTGGAGCCCACAGCCGCCAGGGAAGCGTCACCGGCAAATTTGCCGACAACAATGACATCCGCGGCATTAAAAAGAAGCTGTAAAATACCGGAAAGCATCAGCGGCAGCGTAAAAATAATCATTTTCTTCCAAATGGAGCCGGTGCACATATCCATGGAAAACTTACTTCCGGCTATGGTTTTAGACATAACTGAACTCTGACCTTCCCTCTCAAACATCTGTTGCTATCATTTTATCACAATCAGACCTATACTACAACATGAAAAATAAATATAAATCCCTCTCATCTTGACAATAAATTTATGAAATACTATAATTGTACCAATCTAATCTTAGGAGTGCGAAAAGAAATGAAAATTGGTTTTATCGGCCTGGGCATCATGGGCGAATCCATGTGTGAAAACATCGTAAAAAAGCACAATGACAAGGTGTTTGTTAATGACCATAAGCAGTCGCAGATTGATAAGCTCTGCAGCATGGGCGCCATCGGCTGTGAAACAAATGCCGATGTGGCAAAAATTGCAGATCTGATCATTACGATGATCCCCACCTCGAAGCATGTTTCCGACTGCTATGATGAGCTTCTCCCCTATCTCGGCGCAGGCAAAATCTGCATCGACATGAGCACCATTGATCCCGATGTTTCCGTGGCCGTCAGCAAAAAGGTCAAGGCCGTCGGCGCGCAGTTTGCCGACTGTCCTGTTGTCCGTTCCAAGGCTGACGCCATTACCGGCACGCTGGGCGTTCTTGTCGGCTGTGACGAAGCGCTTTTTGAAGTGATCCGTCCGATTCTCGCCTATATGGGCAGCAATATCATTTATATGGGCGGCAACGGTATGGGTCTGACGGCAAAAATATGCCACAACACACTGGTGGCCGAAATACAAAACGGCGTCAACGAAACGCTGATCCTTGCTCAGAAAATGGGTATTTCTATTGACAACTTCGCCGCGGCGGTCGCCGCAGGCGGCGCTCAGAATTTCTATCTGAACGCGCAAAAAGAAAAGCTGAAAAACGAGGACTGGACCACGGCCTTTTCCCTGGAAAATGTGTGCAAGGATATAGGCATCTGTGCGGCGATGAGTGAAAGCATAGGTTTTGATATGCCCGGTATGCGGGCCGCAAAGGCCGCCATCGAAAAAGGCATGGAAAAAGGCTGGGGCAAGCAGGATTTCCGTCAGACTTACCGAATCGTCAGAGGCGATGAGGACTAAGCGGAGGAAGAGTTTAAAATGCAGGTTGTTTTTCTCACAGCCCTCGGCGTCGGCGGTGCAACCGTCGTCGGAGCTATTATCGGATTTATTTTCAAAAACATTTCTCACCGTTTCAGCGATATTGTCATGTCCTTTGCGGCGGGAATCATGTTGGCCGCCTCTGTGCTCGGACTGATCATTCCCTCCGTTGATAAGGGTGGAAAATACGGTATTTTCGTTACGGTGGCAGGCATTTTTGCCGGTGCCGCTTGTCTGAATCTCCTTGACAAGCTGGTGCCGCACTTACATAAGCTGGCAGGAAAAGACATTGAGGAGCACAAGAAGAATCAGTCCTATAACCGTGTACTACTCTTTGTGGCCGCTATTGCGATTCACAATCTGCCCGAAGGCATTGCGGCCGGCGTCGGCTTCGGAACCGGGAGCAACGCTCAGGCTCTTTTCATCGCAAGCGGTATCGCCCTGCAGAATATCCCTGAGGGTATCGTTATCATCATGCCCATGCTTGCCTCAGGAATCAGTCCGAAAAGAACCGTACTTTATGCCATCGCCACGGGACTTATTGAAGTGATCGGAACCTTTATCGGATATTTTGCCGTCAGCTTTTCCACAGCGATTCTGCCCTTTGCTCTGGCTTTTGCCGGCGGAACCATGCTTTATATCATCAGCGATGAAATCATTCCGGAGACCCATGCCCACGGCAGTGAAAGAGGCGCCACCTATGCGCTCATCGCCGGATTCTGCGTCATGCTCTTCATGGATAAATTTCTCGGTATCGAATAAGCCGTAAGAGGACAGTCATAAAAAAACAGCTTGAGAGGAGTCCGTTTCTCGAGCTGTTTTTTGCTTAGCAAATTTGAATAGCCAAAATATGACAGTACACCAAATTCACACTATATTTTCCTGAAATATTATCATATCTTTCAGCAATAATAATGATGAAACATATAACCGTTATCAGTATATCAATAAATCAATACCGATATATATTTTTTGCATTGAAAAGTTGCTTATTTGATATAGACAAATGCATAAAATAATAGTATAATTGGCAGAAAATAGCGAAAAAAGGATGACTCTATATGAACAAAATCACCATCATCGGCAGCGGCAGCGTCGGCTCCACGATTGCTTATACCCTCACCATTATGGGTCTGGCAGATGAAATTGTCATGATTGACATTAACAATAAAAAAGCCTATGGCGAAGCGCTCGACATTCAGCAGGGCACCCCTTTTTGTTCTTCCTGCACCGTTTATGCCGGCTCCTTTGTGGACGCTGAGAATTCCGATATTGTCATCATTACCTCCGGTGCCGCCAGAAAGCCCGGTCAGTCAAGGCTTGACCTTGCCCAGATCAATGTTGACATTCTCAAATCCATTATTCCCGATATCACAAAATATGCCCCTGAGGCCACTTATATCATCGTCAGCAATCCCGTTGATATTCTCACCTATGCTGTCTGCAAATGTTCCGGTCTGCCGGAGGAAAGGATCATCGGTTCCGGCACAATCCTTGACACGGCCAGACTCAGAGCCCGCCTTTCCAAGATCTACGGCATCAATCAGCGAAACATTCATGCCTATGTCATGGGTGAACACGGAGACAGCTCCTTTGTGCCCTGGTCTCTGGCGAACATTTCCAATATTCCCATTGCAGACTGCAGTACCTCCATTATCCGCGCAGACGGCAAAATCTATCCTGAAATTGACTATCAGGTCGTCGAGAATTATGTCAGAAATTCAGGCGCAAGAGTGATTCAGGATAAGGGTGCAACTTTCTACGCTGTCGCCGTTTCCGTGTGTCATATTTGCCGCAGTCTTTTGAGTGGCGTGGACACACCCCTGACGGTTTCCACTATGCTTCACGGCGAATACGGCATTGACGATGTCTGTCTGAGCCTGCTGAATATCGTAGGCCCTCACGGAGCCCACAGCAAGCTTCTGCTTCCCCTGTCACAGGCTGAGACGATCGCACTGAAAAAGAGCGCTGACTGTCTCAAAGAGACCATTAAGGGTATTACCATTTAACCGGAATTCTGTTATTGTTTTGTTGGCGAAGGTGTGTCTTTTGCGCGCCCTCGCCAAAATATTTTTCTGCTGAAGGTTTTAAAAATTACTCAGTTTTACTTGCAATATTTGTCAGAAAGGTGTATAATAATCGAGTTGTTAGGTCTTATGATTTGCTGAGGTTAGCTAAATCTGAGAGACCAAATCTATTTGGGCCATTAGCTCAGCTGGGAGAGCGCCAGGTTCGCAATCTGGAGGCCAGGGGTTCGATCCCCCTATGGTCCACCAAAGAGTACTCAGACAACATTTTTGCGGCAGTCTCGCCTGAATGCTTGCTCTGACACAAAAAGAGAAACCGCCACCTTAGAATCATTCTGAGGCGGCGGTTTTTGTTGTGACGCATAACCCCTCATTGTATTTTTTGATTCAATAAGATCAGAATAATTCATATACTTGCATAGAATTATCACTTTCTTGAAGATTCAACATATAATACAGATGAAAAGTTGAATCACGGAGGTGAGATTTTTGAATCCATGCGAAAACAGAGAGAGAATTGCAGATTGCGGTCCGAACCCTTTTATCACCGATATCGAAAAGACGACGGAAGATAATCCATTTTTCCGCCGAGTTCTGTGGACCGGAGAACATCTGCAGGTAACAGTTATGTGCATTCCGCCCGGAGGTGAAATCGGAAACGAAATTCACCCCCACACGGATCAGTTTATCCGCATTGAAGAGGGCTGCGCCTGTGTTATGATAGGCAAATGCATGAATGCACCTTCCAGGCAAACCCATGTGGAAAGCGGCTGCGCGGTCATGATTCCGGCAGGAACCTGGCATAATATCACCAATAGCGGAAAATGTTCTCTCAAGCTCTATTCCATATATGCGCCGCCGAAACATCCACAAAGTGCCGTACATCCGACCAAGGCTGACGCAGAAAAAGCCGAAAAAGACTAAAAAACGGAAACACCTGTTTGCATGAAACCGCAGACAGGTGCCATTTTTTATACATATAATGCATATAGCCGCTAAATATTTTCCATGGTCGGAATGATACCGCCGTAATCTGTCAGCGGAAAATCAAGATACAGAGGACAACAGTAGTTTTTTTCAAGGAAATCTTTGATTCTCTGCCAGCTTCTGTGAGCAGTAATGTCACCGAAAAACAGAACCTCGTCTTTTGATATTTTGGTAGAGGCACCGCCGATAAAGCCGTATTTGTGCCCCGGCAGAGCAATGTCACCTTTTTCAATCAACAAAACACTGATCCCGACTTTTTCTGCCGCCATGGCTATGGAGCTGTCATCGGTGATGATGGATCTTTCACTGATTGGCAGAACGGAACAGCCTGCATAACCCTGCTTCACATGATGAAAATGAAACTTTTCCTGCTGTAAAAGTCTCTCGTCGGCTGCTTTTAGGTTAGCGAAAACCTCACGGCCCACAATGGAACAGTTCAGTCCGATATCGCCCGGATAAGCCCCTTGACAAGGCCGGCTTGACAGGGAAATATCCATGCCAATTCTTTTGAGCTCATGAGCACGTAAGTTTTGCCGACAGTCAAGAATGATGTTTTTTCCGCCGATATGCACGGCCGCCATATCAATATGACCGGAAACAGCCGGATCAATTTCGGGATTGACTTCCCCAAAAATCAGCTCTACTCCCCTGCCCCGTAAAAAATCGACAAGTTCAGGCGGCAGTTGCGAACATATAGCCATGGAGACTCTTCCTTCAGGAAGATGGGGTGTTTTGATGAAATCCGTCATAATATGATGGCCTCGAAGGCTTCCCGAATGGTACGCACGCCCACTACTTCAATTTCCTGTTTCAAAGAGACGGAAATGTTTTTCAGGTTGTTCTTCGGCACGATGCATCGGTGAAAGCCGAGGCGCGCTGCCTCTTTGATTCGCTGCTCACAGTGGGAAACCCCTCTGATTTCCCCGGCAAGACCGATTTCGCCGAAGGCAAGAACATCATCACGAAGAGCATAATCCTTGAGCGAAGAAACAAGAGCCATGACGATCGTCAGATCCAGAGCCGGTTCGTCTAATTTCATGCCGCCGACGATATTAATATAGACATCGCTGTTGCCGAAAAAATAACCGCCGCGTTTTTCTAAAACAGCGATGAGCATATTCAGTCTGTTAAAATCAAAACCATTGGAAATTCGTCTGGGATTGCCGAAGCCCGTGGCCGCCACAAGACCCTGAATCTCCGCTAAAATCGGTCGAGTGCCCTCCATAACACAGGCCACGCAGGTGCCGGGCGTGTTTTTCGGACGCCCTGAAATAAGCATCATTGAGGGGTTCTCCACCTCAGCAAGACCTGTATCATACATTTCAAAGACGCCGATCTCATTGGTCGATCCGAATCGGTTCTTGACGGCTCTGAGAATCCTGAATGAAAGATTTCTCTCACCCTCAAAATACAAGACAGCATCAACGATGTGTTCGAGTACCTTCGGCCCCGCAATGTTGCCGTCTTTATTAACATGACCCACCATAATCACGGGAATCGACAGATTCTTTGCTGTTCGCATGAAGAGATTGGAGCATTCCCTGACCTGCGTCACACAGCCGGGTGAAGAATTAAGCTCTGTGAAATTCATAGTCTGTATAGAGTCAATGATTACAAGATCCGGCTCGGTGGCGGATATATGCTCACAGATGGCCTGGGCATCGGTCTCGCAGAGAATATATAAGCTGCCGGCGGTCACCTGAAGCCGATCAGCGCGCAGTTTGATCTGATTGTAAGATTCCTCACCGGAAACATAGAGGATTTTTAACCTCTCACCGAGACTGCGGCATATCTGCAGAAGAATCGTCGATTTGCCGATGCCCGGATCGCCGCTGAGCAACACCAGAGACCCTTTTACGATTCCACCGCCGAGAACTCTGTCCAGCTCTTTCATACCGGTTTTATATCTCAGCTCATTGTCCGGCCGGATCTCCTGCAAGCTGAGAGATGTCAGACTTCGCGATGACCGCATGGAGGGGGCTTTTCCGTTTTTTCCGGCTGAAACTGCCGTTTCCCGGATTTCCTCCTGTAAGGTTGCCCATTCTCCGCAGTCCGGGCATTTTCCCAGCCACTTCATGGTTTCATATCCGCAGTTACTGCAGACATAAACCGTTTTAGACTTCATTGCCATTTCTATTCCTCATTTCTCTCTTGGTTGTTTTCCTGAAAACACATGATCAGACCCTCCGCGATGGAAAGAGACATCTTTTTTTGATATGCCTCATCATTCAGAAGCAGGGCTTCGCCGCCGTTGGAAAGGAATCCGCATTCGACCATAACCGCCGGAATCACGGCATTGTATAGCAAATAGATCTCTTTTCCGCTGATTTTGATTTTTCTACTGTTTTCCGGCTGGAGTTTTGTCCTGATCCGATCCTGGATTGACTGTGCGATGATCTTGCTGTTCGGATCGTTTTTTGAATAAAACACCTGCGCTCCGGTGTATTTGCTCTGACTGAAATGATTTTGATGGATACTCAGGAAAATTCCCTCCGGGTACTTTTTCATAATCTCCATGCGGTTATGGATATCTGAAACTTTCTTTTGCCGCTGCGTAACACAGCTGTCATCATAAATCAGTCTGTCATCTTCACGGATCATAACGGTCTGATATCCGAGCAAAGTCAGAAGATCATTGACTTTTTTGGCTATGGACAGATTAATATCCTTTTCCAGTATGCCGCCGGAGGAGCTGGTTCCTCCGTCCTCTCCGCCATGTCCTGCGTCAATAATGATCGTCGGATAAATGACCTGTGCATTGCCAGTCAATATACTTGCCGATCGGTAATTCATAGCAAAGACGGTGGACGCCGCTATCACGGCAGTAAAAAATAAAGTAGCGGCCTTTTTTAAATCAAAACTGAAATAGATTCCTTTTTTCATCATTCATCACCGATAGATTAATATGGCGGCGATGAATTGAATATAACACTGTCATTTTACAGTATTTTTTTAAAATAATCAACCGTATCGTGTGTAAGAGTCCAAATTTTACGACTTTGGTTTCAGCAGAACAAAATGAATCCCGGACGAAAGTCCGGGATCAATACCTTTATTTTACTTCAACTCTCCAGCCGTAGGGATCTTCTCTCTTGCCCCACTGAATACCGGTCAGTTCATCATAAAGCTTCTGTGTCAGTTCGCCGATTCCGCCGTCGCCGATGGTCATGACATCGTCCATGTAGCGCAGCTTTCCGACAGGAGAAACCACAGCGGCAGTACCTGTGCCCCAGACCTCTTCCAGAGAACCGTCTTTCGCAGCGGCCACAAGCTCCTCAACGCTGATCTTTCTTTCCTCAACCTCGTAACCCCATTCTTTACAAACATGAATGATGGAATTACGGGTAATACCGGGAAGAATACTGCCGTTGAGGGCAGGGGTAATAACCTTGCCGGATATCTTGAACATAATATTCATGGCGCCGACCTCTTCAATGTACTTTCTCTCAACGCCGTCGAGCCAAAGCACCTGAGAATAGCCGCTGTCATGAGCTTTCACCTGAGCAATGAGAGAAGCCGCATAGTTGCCGCCGGTCTTGGCAAAGCCCATTCCGCCTCTGACGGCACGGACATACTCGTCCTCGATCCAGATGCCCACGGGAGCGAGACCGCTTTCATAGTAAGCGCCGGAGGGAGAAAGAACAATAATGAAAAGATAAGTTTTCGAGGGAGCAACACCGAGAAATTCATCGGTTGCAATCACAAAGGGACGAATATAAAGAGAAGTACCTTCGTCACTGGGAACCCAATCTCTGTCCACATCGACAACAGCCTTGATGGCGTCAACGAAAATATCCTCGGGAATCTCGGGAATGCAGAGTCTTTGATTGGAATTGTTGGCTCTCTTGGCGTTCATGTCGGGACGGAAAAGATAAATCTTATCGTCATCACCGCGGTAAGCCTTCAGACCCTCAAACATTTCCTGGCCGTAGTGGAACACCATAGCGCTGGGGGCCAGAGGAATGTTGCCGTAGGGCACGATTCTGGCGTCATGCCAGCCCTGTCCCTCGGTGTAATCCATGACGAACATATGGTCAGTGAAAATGTGACCGAAGCCCAGCTTTTCGCCTTTTTTCGGCTTAACCTTGGGAGAAGTCGTTTTTGTGATTTTAATTTCCATAATCAAACACCTCTTTGTAAAAGTCAGCCGCCGCAAAATAAGCGGCTATAATATTATTCAAAATCGTAACCGGTTTTAATCGCTTGGATATTGATATCAATCAAATTTGCTTTTTTTGCCGGAACAACTTTTTTCACCGCGTCCTCAATGCCGTCATAAGTGATGCAGTCGCTGACCTGCATGAGCTTGCCCATCAATATCATGTTGGCGAGGGTGGAAAAGCCGGCTTCATTGGCAAGACTCGTTGCCGGAACATAATAAGTGGTAACATCGTCTCTGTCCACCTTCTCTTCAACGAGAGTGGAATCGACAAGAATAATGCCGCCGGGCACCACATCGTGCTCATATTTTCTTAGCGAGGGCAAATTCATCGCCACAAGGCAATCGGGCTTGGAAACGATGGGTGAACCGACGGGTTCGTCGCTGATGATAACACTGCAGTTTGCCGTACCGCCGCGCATTTCCGGGCCATAGGAGGGAAGCCAGCTGACCTGCTTGTCGGCTAAAAGGCCCTTATATGCCAGCAGCTTGCCGGCGAAAAGAACGCCCTGACCGCCGAAACCGGCAATCAAAATCTGTGTTGTGCTCATTGTTCTTTCCTCCTTTATTCAGCTTTGCTTTGTGCGTCTCTGTCTTTGTAAACGCCCAGAGGATAATAAGGAATCATCTTTTCCTCAATCCAGTTGAGAGCCGCCTCCGGCGTCATACCCCAGTTGGTCGGGCAGGAGGAAATCACCTCAACGAGTGAGAAGCCTTTTTTATTGATCTGGTTTTCAAAGGCTTTTTTGATAGCCTTTTTTGCGTTTCTGACATTCTTGACATTATTGACGGCCACTCTTTCGATGTAACCGGCGCCATCAAGCTGTGAGAGTAATTCGCAAATTTTAACGGGAAAGCCGCAGTGATTGGTGTCTCTGCCGTAAGGCGATGTCTGTGTGACCTGTCCGGGCAGAGAGGTGGGAGCCATCTGACCGCCGGTCATACCGTAAATGGCGTTGTTGACGAAAATGACGGTGATATTCTCGTTTCTTGCCGCCGCATGTACGGTCTCGGCCATACCGATGGAGGCAAGATCACCGTCGCCCTGATAAGTGAAAACGATATGTTGATCGGGATCCGAGCGCTTGAGTCCTGTGGCCACGGCGGGTGCTCTGCCGTGAGCAGCTTCCACCATGTCGCAGTTGAAATAGTTATAGGCCATAACAGCGCAGCCGACAGGAGCAACACCGATAGTCTGTCCCTCGATTCCGAGCTCGTCAATGGCTTCCGCCACAAGACGGTGGATAATGCCGTGGGTACAGCCGGGGCAATAATGTAAGGGTACATCGCAAAGGGCTTTGGGTTTATCAAAAACAACCATTATTTTGTACCTCCTTTATGTGCGGTTCTGATGCTGTCGAGGACCTGCTCCGGCGACGGAATCATACCGCCGGCACGGTTGCAGAGATAGACAGGCTTTTTACACTGTGTGGCAAGTGAAATATCTTCGATCATCTGTCCCATGGAAAGCTCGACGCTGATGAAGCACTGCACCTGATCGGCGGCCGCCAGAAACGCTTTTTTCGGGAAGGGCCACAGGGTAATGGGTCTGATCATACCGACCTTGATGCCTTCTTGTCTTGCCATGGTGATGGCGTTTTTCGCCACACGGGCGGCAATACCGAAAGCGCTAACGCAGATTTCCGCGTCCTCCATCATGTATTCTTCATACATAACCTCGTTTTCCTCAACGAGCTTGTATTTCTCATAACGGGCAAAGTTAAGCTGCTCCAGTTCTTCAGGGACCAGAGAAAGCGAATTGATGATGTTATGTTCTCTCTTGCATTGAGTGCCCACAACAGCCCAGGACTTGTCGTAGTCATTGACTTCTACCTCGTCAAGGCAGACAGGTTCCATCATCTGTCCCATGGTTCCGTCGGCGAGGATCATCGCCGTCATTCTGTACTTGTCAGCAAGATCGAAGCCTTTCACGGTGAGGCTTGCCATTTCCTGCACGCTTGAGGGAGCAAGGACGATCAGATGATAGTCGCCGTGTCCGCCGCCTTTCGTTGCCTGGAAATAATCCGACTGAGAGGGCTGTATGCCGCCGAGGCCGGGGCCGCCGCGCTGAACATTGACCACAAGTGCCGGAAGATCACTGCCGGCAAGATAGGAGATACCCTCGGCTTTCAGGGAGATTCCGGGGCTGGAAGAAGAGGTCATGACTCTTTTTCCTGTGGACGCGACGCCGTAAACCATATTGATCGCGGCAACCTCACTCTCTGCCTGCAGGAAACAACCGCCGATCTTCGGCATTTTCTTGACCATATAGGCGGCAATTTCCGTCTGAGGCGTGATGGGGTAACCGAAATAGTGGCGGCATCCGGCGAGAATCGCCGCCTCGGCTATCGCTTCGTTGCCTTTCATTAATACTTTTTCAGCCATTTTCCGCACCTCACTTTTCCACTTTTATGATACAGTCGGGACACATGGTTGCGCAAAATGCACAGCCGATACATTTGCTCTGATCGGTCATTTCAGCCGGAGAATGTCCCTTTGAGTTGATCTTGTCCTTGTTGATGATCAGAATTTTTTTCGGGCAGGCAGCCACACACAGACCGCAGCCTTTGCATAAATCTGTTCTGAATGTTACTTTAGGCATAGTATACCTCCATATCAAATTATTTTCCTTTGCAGCGTCAGGGGAAATAAGTTGTCAATCTTACCCGCAAGGTCGGAAAAAAGTCCTTCTTTCACTGCCGTCATTTTTAGCGGCAAACCGCTGATTTCAGAGAGCCGCTTTGCCTCATTCACCTTGTCCAGCAGGGTTTGGGCTGTCGTCTCCTCGCCCAGATTAGAGTTATGGGCAATGGAAGTAAAGCGTAGAGAAGAGGCGCTTTCAATTTCCCTCATAATTTCCAGTGCCGTCTCGGCATCAGGTGAAAGAGGCCGATAAAAATTGACGACAAAAACCATGTCGTAATTGTCCTCCTCGCGGATGAAGGGCGCAAATCTTCCCAGCGCCACGGAGCCTACATCGTCACCGCCGATATCCATAACGGCATAGGTCTGTTTATCCCGAACCGTACGGTACATCCTTTCGGGCAAAGCCGGAATATCCAGATTGGAGCCGGCAAAGTCCGAGCATAGCAGATCGATTCCCCTGCTTTTGAGTTCCTCTTCACTGTCCTTGGTGCGGAAGTAGGGGTTGACAATGTCAAGATCGGCTATGGCAACGGGCAGACCCAGGGCTTTCAGATGAATGGCATAATTCACGGAAATATTTGTTTTGCCGCTGCCGTAATGGCCGGCAAAAAGAGTAATGCGCTTGGGCATAAAAAACTCCTTCTTATTATTATAAAATATTTCTGTATCAATTTCAAGTTTTCCTGCTTATATTCAGCAAAAAGTGACAATTTTTTTACAGCTTGTTTCTCTGAATCTTACCGCTGATGGTTTTGGGCAGTTCGTCGCGGAACACAACGATTCTAGGATACTTATAAGGTGCCGTGTGCTTCTTGACATAGTTCTGGATCTCTTTCTTGAGTTCCTCGGTGGGTTCAGTGCCCTTTGTCAGAACGATGCTTGCCTTGACAACCTGACCTCTGATCTCATCAGGCGCGGCGGAAACACCGCACTCCAGCACATAAGGAAGCTCCATGATGACATTTTCGATTTCGAAAGGTCCGATGCGGTAACCGGAGGACTTGATGACATCGTCGATACGGCTGACATACCAATAGTAGCCGTCCTCATCGCACCATGCGGTGTCACCGGTATGATACATGCCGTCATGCCAGACTTCCTTGGTTCTTTCTTCGTCCATATAGTAGCCCTTGAAAAGGCCGCAGGGTACTTTTTTGTCCGTTCTGACAACGATCTCACCGGTTTCACCGACAGGACAGGGATTGCCGTCGGGATCCACAATGTCGATATCGTAGAGAGGAACCGGCTTGCCCATGGCGCCGGGCTTCGGTTTGGTGCCGACAAGGTTACCGATGGTCAGGGTTGTTTCTGTCTGACCGAAGCCTTCCATGATGACGAGGCCAGTCGCCTTTTCAAACTGATAGAATACTTCGGGATTGAGAGCCTCACCGGCGGTGGTGGCATAACGGATCGAGGAAAGATCATACTTGGAAAGGTCTTCCTTGATGAGCATTCTGTACATGGTCGGCGGTGCGCAGAAAGTCGTGATATGATATTTCTTGAACATGGGCAGAATATCTGCGGCGTCGAAACGGTCAAAGTCATAGGTAAAGACTGCGCCCTCGCACATCCACTGACCGTAGAATTTGCCCCAGAGAGCCTTACCCCAGCCGGTATCGGAAATGGTGAGATGAAGGTCATCGGGTGTGACGGAATGCCAGTATTTGGCAGTGATAAAGTGACCGAGTGCGTATTTATAGTTGTGGGCGGCGATCTTCGGATAGCCGGTGGTGCCGGAGGTGAAGAACATCAGCATGGTATCGTCGCCGCAGGGAGAATCCTCTGTACGGGGATAAATGCTTCTGTAGAGCTTATACTCCTTATCGAAATTATGCCAGCCCGGTCTGTCATTTCCGACAATGATTTTCAGCTCCAAGCCGTCATAATTCGCGGCAGCAAGCTCTGCCTGATGGGCGGTATCGCCGTCGGAAGTACAGATGATCGCTTTCACGCCGGCCGCCTTAAAGCGGTAGTCAAAGTCATGCTCCACGAGCTGATTGGTGGCAGGAATCATGATGGCGCCCAGCTTATGCAGAGCCAGCGCTGTGATCCAGAACTGATAGTGACGCTTGAGCACCAGCATCACTCTGTCGCCTTTTTTGATGCCGAGACTTGTGAAATAATTGGCCGCGCGGGCAGATTCTTTTTTCATGTCCATGAAAGAAAAGCGTCTTTCGGTCTTGTCGCCGGCAATATGCAGCATGGCGAGCTTATCGGGATACTTGTCGGCAATGGCGTCCACAATGTCAAAGGCAAAGTTGAAACGATCCTCGCAGCGGAAGTCAATCTTTGTCAGCGTACCGTTTTCGTCAACCTCTGCATCAACAAACTTGTTCATGACAAGATCATGATCGTCTTTCTTGTAAACGAGGGTTTCGTTGATCGCTTTTTCATCGACATTGTCCTCACCGGAAATAACGACGGCAACGAAAACACAGTCCTGACCGTCAACGGCGATCATGCCGTGAGGAGTGGAGCTTCTGTAGTAAATACTGTCGCCCTCGGAAAGCACTTCAGTGTGGTCGCCGACTCTCACTTTCAGCTTACCGGAAAGAACGATGTCGAATTCCTGACCGCTGTGGGTTTTGGTGGCGATGGGTTGATTCTGCAGTTCGCTCTTATATTCGTACTTAGCAAGATAAGGCTCTGCCAGCTTTTTTCTGAAAAGCGGCGCAAGGTTATTGATCTCAATGCCGTCCTCTCTCGAAGTGCGTCTGCCGTGGCCTTTTCTCGTTACGGTATAGGAAGAAAGATTGGCGCTGTGACCCTCAAGAATATCGGTGATGCCGATTCCGAAAGCTTTGGCACATTTATGAATGAAGGTAAAGGGGAAATCTACGCTTCCGGCCTCATAGCTGCGGTATTCTTCCAGCGTAATATCGGTCTTTTCCGCCATGTCGGCTTCACTGAAACCAAAGATTTCACGCATTTCCTTAATTCGGAAGGCAACCTCTTTCAGTTGATTGTTGACATTGGTGCTGTCCATAATTTTAACCTCCAATTTATGAATTTTGGTAAAACAAAAAGCCCGTCTCAAAGATAATCTTTGAGACGAGCATACTTTACATTATACCCGCGGTACCACTCAAATTGCGGTGCATCACCGCCCCTTCAAGCTCCAACAAGCTCTATGCATTAACGCAGCAATCACGGGAGGTATCTACTAATCCGCAGACTTTCGGGCCCCCAGCTCAGAAGTGATAGGATGATGAAGCTTTATATTACCGGCATTTCACCGCCGCCGGCTCTCTGGAAATACTTGTCTTCGTCCGTCTTCGTCACAGCTTTTGTATTCATTTTTTAGTATTTTATCACTGCAAAGCAGAAAAGTCAAGAAAAAAATCAAAAAAATTGAATTTTTTATAATTCGATTGAGAAAATCTTACAGGCATTTTGATAGAGAATTTTTCGATTATCCTCATCACTCAATTCCATTGCCATAAAGCGTTTGTATTCCAGCTCGTGATCCCACATGGGAAAATCCGTGCCGAAAAGGACTCTGTCAGCGGTGTAGGCACGGACCAACTCCGCCGACTCTTCCGGAGTTAGCCAGTCAAAGCTGGAGGAACAGTCCACATAAAAGTTTTCATAATGGCTGAGTGCCCGGCAGGCTTCTTTCCAGCAGGACCATCCGCCGAAATGAGCGCCGATGACAGTCAGCTTCGGGAAAGCCTCAAGAATCGGCCTCACATTTTCCGGGTTGGAGAAGGCATAACGGCTGTCGCCGGTATGCAGGAGCACAGGGAGATTTTCTGCCTGACACATCTCATAAATCGGAAAACATTTTTTGTCATCCACCCGGAATCTCTGAAAATCCGGATGGAGCTTGACGCCTTTCAGTCCCAGCCGCTTTATCTCGGCTATCCCCTCCCCGATCTCATCGCTGTCAGGGTGAAGCGTGCCGAGACCGGTCATCAGGCCGCCGCTTTGGCGAACAGTATCGGCAATAAAGCGATTGATAGAATGTACCTGATGAGGCGTGGTAGCCACGGAAAAAATGATGTAGTGTTTCACACTGATTTGATTTCCGCTGGCCACAAGGGTATGATATCTGCCGTCGTAAGCCATATCAAGGTCATAAAAGTTTTTTATGCCCTCCACTGCCCTGTCAGCAATGCTGTCGGGGTAAATATGACAGTGGCAGTCAATGATCGGATAATTCATATTTATCAGCCGTTTTCTGTGAAATTCTCGCATTTTACCAATGAAATTCCGCAGGCAAAACCGCACAGAATCATTTGATATCAGCGGTATTTTTCTCGAATTTTATCACTGCCCATGGCAAAAGTCAATAGCTTTCGCCGTTTTTTCGCTTTCCTGTCGGCGGTCTTTTCAACCTACGGTTGAAAAGAGTCCGCGTGAAAAGTTATTGATTTTTTCCCGGCAGTCAAGTATGATAAACCTACACGGTGCCGTTAATCTGAAAACTATGAGGTGTAAAGATGAAAAATTATTTCAGCGAAAATTTGAAGAGACTGAGAAAAGAAAGGGAACTAACGCAGGAGGCCCTTGCCGATTTCATCGGCGTCAGCTACCAGGCGGTGAGCAAGTGGGAGCGCGGAGAAAATTTGCCGGACATCACGCTTTTGCCGGTGATCGCACAGTTTTTCGGCACTTCCATTGACGGCCTTTTGGGTGTGGATCTTAATGAAAGAGAAAAAGAGATTTTAGCTGTCATTGACAAATTTGACAACGGCAAATATAAAGGAACCGACGGTGCCCAGTCCTTTATGTCGGAGGCACGGCAAAAGTTTCCCTCGGATTTCCGAATCCTTGTCCGCTATCTTCATGCACTGATTGCGGATCTTTCTACGGATCATTTACAGGAAATCGAGTCGGTTTTTGATCGGATCCAAAATTACTGCGCAGATGACCGTATCCGAATCTACGCAAAAAATCTCATGATTCATTACTATAAAACGCTGACAAGAAAAGCTAACAGCGGCAAAACCATGCAAGATGTATATGCCTTGGTGGAAACCATGCCGGAT
>JAQXMV010000021.1 GCA_029013165.1 Oscillospiraceae bacterium
TACTTTTAGGGAAGTTTTCTTTTTTGATTTATGTTTCACTTTACTTCTACGTCGTACCGCTCAATCCGCGGGGGCTCATACTTTGTCAGGCGTGACAATAGGGTGCCCCATGTAATACGAAAGCGTTTTTTATCAGCCGTATTTCCGCCCGGTCATCGTTAAAATGCTCGTAAATCCGCAAGGATTTACTGCGCTTTATGCCTTGACCGGGCAAAAATCCGACGATAAAAAATCTGCGACCTGAAAGAGTAAAACTCTTTCAGGCGATTTCGTATTACATGTGTCACCCTATGCAAAACACTTCCCGGCGTCTGTCGATCGCTCCGGGTATTTTTCGTCGCTCACAATCTGCATAGGAATTATTGTTTGTTTCCTTTGGATTCGTCGTGCTGATATTTACGATTGCTGTAATCGGCGAAAAATACAGTCGCTCTGCGCGGTTTGCCGACAGTCGGGTGTTTTATGTGAGTGCCTTTTTGGCACCTTTGTTCTTTCGGGGACGAGGGGGCCCACCGCTTCGCACCCCTGTCTTGTTCGATATTTCCGTAAGGTACAGAGGACAGATATCCGAATAATTGGTTCAGTGGTTTTTTATAGTTTATGTTGCGGTTCTTTCTACGGCTTTGCTTTCTGTCGATTGCTTTTGACAAACAGAAGGATAAAGCACCTGAAGAAAATCAAAGAATCCGTCTGCAAAACCGGACGCAGTGCAACCGGTTTGGCAGACGGATTTCATTATATGTTAACGATTATTCCTTGGGCTTTTTTGCTATTTTAAAGGCAATATACATAACTGCGGCAAACACTGGAATAAGCGAGGTGCAGATTTCAAATGCAAAGTTAATATCAAGCCAAAACAAAAAAGGGAATATGATGCATAATATGATTAGAAATGGCATAATTGGGCTCCTTTATTTTATAAAAAAATTATAACAAACTCTAATTTATAACAAACTCTGCATCGGTATCACCGCCTCTCTGTTTTCTAATATCATAATAACATATTAGACATTACACTGTCAATATTTTTTCATATTATTATAATTTTTAATTTATGTTCCATATCACAATGAAAATTTACCTCTACTCATAAAAAACGGCGTAGAAGTAATTACAACATAAACCATAAAAGAAAGCGAACCCAATTAACCGACTATCTTTCCTCTCCCACCTCTCAAAAAGAGTCAACAAGACGAGGGGTGCGAAGCGGTGGGCCCCCTCGTCACCGAAAAGACAAAGGTGCCAAAAAGGCACCCACATAAAACACCCGACTATCGTTGAACCGCGCAGAGCGACTGTATTTTCGCCGATGAAAGAAAGTACAAAAATCAGCACAACGAACCTAAAAGGAACAAACAAAAATTATTTCACCGACTGCACCCGGCGAAAATACCCCGGAGCGATCGACAGGCGCAAGAGCGCGTTTTGATTACTTTGTCGCGCAAGACAAAGTAATAGCCCCCGCGGCTTGAGCGGTACGGCGTGGAAGAGAAGTATAACATATATAAAAAAAACAACCTATCTATAAACGACCGTTTGCACCCGGTAGGACACGGCTCGCCGTGTCCGTCGGCGATAACCTTACTAATAATAATTTATCCACGCAGTAACCTCATTAATGGTTTACCTGTGCAGTAACCTCACCCATAGTTTATGTTTTCGGCGAAACGGTACACTGCACTGCCGGAAAAGCACACAAAAAAAACGGCGCTGTCTACGCAGCGCCACCGTAACGGTCAGGTCCATCTTTTATATAAAAGTTTCTGCCCTTTTCTCCGGGAAACCCCCGGCGAGGGTTTCCCACGGAACGAGGAAAATGCCCCGCATTTTTCCTCGTTCCTCCCTTCCTGCGCTTGAGTGAGTATTTTTTTCTTCTACCGTCAGCGCAGTTGTTTATTTTAAAGTGAAAGGCATTTCGCGCTTTGCGAAGCGCGACAGGGGCTCTGCCCCTTGACCCCGCAAGCCTTTGAAAAGGCTTGTGCGAAACTTTTATTGATTTTTATTTTTACATTTCTGCTGTGTCTTTTTTATTGGTTACCGAGTCGATAGTGGCAATGTCCTTGAAAGCCGGTGAGAAAAGAGCTTTTGCCTGCTCTCTATCAATCTTGCCGCTATTGACATCAGCCATGACCTGAACATCCTTATCTCTGAGCTTATAAAAACTCCAAATGACCGTTGCAATCACAAGACCGATGATGGGCACAACATTATAAGTAAACCAAATTCCGTCAAGAGCCTTAGCCGGCTGAAGCGCGATCGCATTCATAGCTTCAAGATCGGCAAAGGAAGAAGCACCCTCCAGAGTCTTGTAACCGAAAAGTCCCAACAGGAAAAGTCCCAGTGAACCCTGAGCGGCAGCTGCCAGTTTGACAACGAATGTCTGGATCGCAAAGGTAATACCCTTGGCGTCGGTGCCGGTTTTGTACTGACCGTATTCCGCGCAGTCGGGCGTGAAAACAAAGGCAAGCACACCCATTACGCCCAGAGGAATGGAACGCAGTGTATAAGTGATGCAGAAAAGAACGAAACTGTTTCTGCAGGGAATGACCAAAATGGAAAGTATGATGGAAGCTACGGCAGAGATACGGAAAAGAGTGATCTTATCCATCTTTCTGATGATGTGGGGAACCAGCATGGCCATGGCAAACTGGGGCAGCGCCGCGATCGTACCCGTAACCAGAGAGGCAAGGGAATTATCAAAGATATAATAAGCCATGATCTGATGCAGAGAATTATAGGTCTGCGCACCGGAGAAGAAGAGGTAGCCCAGATAGAAAATCAGCAGATACTTGTTGTGTATCAGATAGCTGAACATTCTCTTGACGGTGAACTGCTCGTCGTCGGTGCCCTTGTTTCTTTCCTGACACTTGAAGCAGACAGGGAACATGGTAAAAGCGGCAACGATGGCAACGATGATGGCAACAACACCGTAGCTGAGGCCGACCTGTTCACTGACAAGCAGTGATGCCAGCAGGAAGGTAACGGCGAAGCCGATACCGCTGGTGATGCTCTTATAGGAGAGCACGGTGTTTCTTTCTTCGATGTTGTTGGTCATAGCCGTGATGATGCCGAAGGCCGGAACATCGCAGAGCGTATAGGCGGTGTCCCAAAGGACATAGGCGGCGGCAAACCAGATGAGCTTCACGGTTTCACTGGCTGCATTGGGAATGACGAAAATCGCAATGGTGGTGATCGGTGTGAAAACGCAGGCGATTTTCAGCCAGGGGATATATTTCTTTCCGCTTTTAAACTTGATTTTATCAAAGATAACGCCGAAGATCGCATCGTTGACGGCGTCCCACACCTTGACAGCCAGCATGACGGCACCGGACTTGACCGGATTAACACCGATGAGCAAAAGATAGGTGGTCAGAAAGCCGGCGATCATGTTATAGATCATGTTTTGGCCGAAGAAATAGGTGTAATAGCTGGCGCGTTCACCGCTGTTGGTTTGCCAGAGTGGATTTTTGTTTGGTTTCATAATATTCCTCCTGTTAGTTGCGACGCCTGTCGCTGTTTTAAGCACAGAGTAATTTTAACATTTTGTATGGGTCAAGTCAATAATTTTTTGTGCATTTTTTAGTAAATATAATCTTTCATGAATAAGGCGTAATAAAGGGTCAACAATAAGCATAAGTATAAAAACAAATTCCCCATGATCAGACGTCAGCAAGAACGGACGGATGATTTCGGGGACCAAACGAAAAGGAGACACATTATGAAAAAGATCATTTCAATCGCTCTGATTTTAGCCTTGGCTATTACGGTAGCCAGTCTGGTTGCTTGCGGCAATGAGCAAATGAGAGAAGATTTAACCACGATCAGTGAAGAGCTGACCACTGCTTTTGGCGGCATGGAGGGAACCAGCGGCGGCATTTTGGGTGATGAAAGCACATCCTCCTCTGTGGCAGACACCACGGATCTCAGCGGAGAAAACACCACGGGTAATGGTGGCGTTCTGAACGGCGAAACCACCACCCGATAAAAGAAAAAGATCAATAAAAGTTTCGGTCAAGCCTTTTCAAAGGCTTGCGGGGTCAAGGGGCAGAGCCCTTGTCGCTGTCCGCAGACAGCGAAATGCCCTTAACTAAAAATAATCTCTGCGCTGACGGCAAAATAAAAAATACTCACTCAAGCGCAGGAAGGGAGGAACGAGAAAAATGCGGGGCATTTTTCCTCGTTCCGTGGGAAACCCTCGCCGGGGGTTTCCCGGTGAAAAGGGTAGTTGATTATTTGTAAAAGACGGAGTTATCCGTTACGGTGGCGCTGCGCAGACAGCGCCGTTTTTTTGTGTGCTTTTCTGATGGCAGAACGGTAGTGTTTTACCGCACAGGTAAACCGTTGGTGGGGTTGCCGCAGGCGGACACGGCAGGCCGTGCCCCTACCGAGGCGCAAACGGTCGTTTATAGGTAGGCTGTTTTTTTATAATATATGCTATACTATTCTTCCACGCACCACCGCTCGAGCCGCGGGGGCTCATACTTTGTCAGGCGTGACAATAGGGTGCCCCATGTAATACGAAAGCGTTTTTTATCAGCCGTATTTCCGCCCGGTCATCGTTAAAATGCTCGTAAATCCGCGAGGATTTACTGCGCTTTGTGCCTTGACCGGACAAAAATCCGACGATAAAAAATCTGCGACCTGAAAGAGTAAAACTCTTTCAGGCGATTTCGTATTACATGTGTCACCCTATGCAAAACACTTCCCGGTGCCTGTCAATCGCTCCGGGTTATTTTCGCCGATTTCAGTCGGTGGAATGATTTCTGTTGATTTCTTTTAGGTGCGTTGTGCTGATTATTACGCTACCTTTCATCGGCGAAAATACAGTCGCTCTACGCGGTTCAACGACAGTCGGGTGTTTTATGTGGTTGCCTTTTTGGCACCGCTTCTTTTCGGTGACGAGGGGGCCCACCGCTTCGCACCCCTCGTCTTGTTGGCTCTTTTTGTAAGGTGGGAGAGGATAGATATCCGACTATTTGGGTGTGT
>JAQXMV010000022.1 GCA_029013165.1 Oscillospiraceae bacterium
CATGAGAGGAATTATAGGACAGGTAGTTGCCGTCGGCTCTAGTGTCTACGGAATAAACTCTTTTATTGGTGCTGTCATAAGAAATCAGGTCGGCACCGTTAGAGTAAGATGACAAATCGCTTGAGGTCGTTACAAATCTTGGGCTTCCGGTTGCAAAGTCAAGTAACAGATAGCCCTTGTACTCATTATAGAACTTAAATACACCCTCGGTATCCGTAGCAATACACTGCCACTTGATTGATTCATCGTCACATTCAAAATACACATTGTCATCGTTTTCAAGTATCGGGATATTCGGATTTGAATAAAGACGCTTTTCACCGCTTGAAGAGGAAGTATAAGTGTAGCAATTCATGGGATAAGAGTTAGCGCCCGCTGTGGCTGTCACATTGAAAGCGTAATACTTTCCGGCCTCAAAGTGATCCGTCAGAACATATCTTGTAAAGCCCTCGGCTGCGCCGCTGACAGTATTAGGTACCACCTTCAGCGTGGTTGTGGTTGTCGCGGTGGGATAGGCGCCCGTCATATCGGCAACCCGTGAGGTGGCCGTCAGGGTGATGACAGTCTCTCCGCCGGCGCCGGTATAGGTGACAACACCGTTTTCATCAACGGTAGCAACATCGGGATTGCTGCTTTCCCAGGTATAGTCAATGTTCTCAGTCTCAAAGTTGATCGGTCTCGGAAGAAGTGTCTCCGTCTGCCAGGCGCAGACATCTCTTCTCTCCGCAACGGTTCCATCGATATTCAGATACATGGATCGGATATGAACGGCCGGTTCCAGGAATGTCTCCTCAAAGAGATAAACACCGGATCTTTCGCCGTCATCGGCATTACCGCCGCGGAAGTTTCCGTCTCCACTGTAGCGGATAACCACCTTGGTGCCGGAGGAATTGGCGTCCAGACCGCTGACTCTGCCCGATGAGGCGTCCGCCGTAAAGGCAAAGGGATCGGAATCGGAAGTCGACACCGAAGCCGCCGTTGCCAGAGTGGCATAGCCGGCCGAAACATAGGTCAGAGAAAGATACTCGCCGCTGTCCTCATTCTGAAGAGTGACATAGCCGTCCGTGCCGGAAGCAGCAGCCGTCCAGATGCCGGCTCCGCCGCTGTCCACGGGAATTTCGATGAAAACACTGTTATCGGATTCATCAGGCTGAATAACAGCATAGGTTCTTCCGAGTCTCGTGCCGCTGTTGACTGCGGTTTTATTCATATAGTAGGCGGCACCGATGGAGGAGCTGTTGACTATGATGTAATTTTTGCCGGGTGTGAACGATGTCACAGGCTTGAAAACTCTGACCGGCTCGCTTTGTGTGGTGGCGTGGAAAGTGACCGTTGCCGTGGCTTCTGCGCCGTTTTCATCGGCGGCCCGATAAGTGATATCAACGGTTCCGTCTGCTCCGGTGAAAGTGACAACGCCGTTTTCCACAGTTGCCACCGAGGGATCACTGGAAATCCACTGTGTGGTCACCGTTTCGCCGAAGTTCATGTAATCGCCGGTGAGGGTTATACTGGTGCTGTCCGTGACGGAATAAACCGTCTCGCTCTTACCGGCCACGGAGAGTCCGTTTTTCTTGAGGGTGACAAAAGGATCTGAGATCACTCTCTCATAGATATAGTTTTTGATAGGCGTATCGCCCCAGTTTGTGCGGAAGTTGCCGTCACCGCTGATGTGCGGACCGTAGCCGGCTCCGTTTTTGGAGGCCAGGTGTCCGTCAACAGTGCCGAAATAGCAGTAAGTACCGCTGAGATCCGGCTCATCATAAAGGTACATATGAGCGGAGTTAACGAAAAGATACTTTCCGGTTTCATCGTTGATGAAATAGAGGTGGCCGTTTCCGTCGTCAACGGCATTATAGACGATGCTTTCGATATCGGAGAGAATGACCGGATCGCCGTTGGCGTCGGTGGTGATGGTTCCGCCGACGAGAGTCAGTCGGTCACTGTCGGTTCCGGCCACACCGTTTGACATGATGGAAGTGGCGCCGGCGACATTAGTGGAAGCGATGATATAGCTCTTTCCGTCGGCGATGGTATCCGTGAGCTTATAGCTGAATACCGGCTTTTTGGCGCGGCTGAGAGAGAGGTTGACTGACTTTGACAGCGTGGTTGTGCCGTCGCTGACGGTATAGGTTATAGTGGTGTCACCGCTGCCGTTAAAGGTCACAAGGCCGTTGTCGACGCTTGCCACGGAAGTGTCTGAGCTGCTCCAGGTGGTAGTGATATTGGCGGCATGATCGGAGAAGCCGGTGAAAGCACCGCCGAGCATGAGCGTGTCGCCGGGTGTGATCTCATAGAAGCTCAGCTTCTTTCCGGAGACATCCTCACTGACCTTGGTCAGCGTAATGGCCGGCGCATAATCCGGCATGGTGATGACGGTCTGATCTTCTGTGGTGTGCTCGGTATATTGATAAAAATAAACACCGGCATTTGAATTATTGGTTGCTATCTTAAAGGTGTTACCGATATAAATATTACGAAGTTCATTATAAAGAATGTTGTTTTCAGTATCGTATTCCCATGCATACTGATTATTGGTTCCGGTATTAAATTCGATTCTTGAACTGCTTCTTGCTCTCAGATTTTTAGATAAAGATTTATTGGTTAAAGTAAAAGTTCCAGAAACAGAACCGTTTTCGGAAAGTGACCAAATAGCATTATCTGCAGGATTTTCAATATAGTAAAGAGTTGAACCATCGTCCTGAATCTTTGATTTGATTTCGACCGTCACAGCAGCAATAGTATTATTGCTGCTGATTGTTGAACCCATGGCTGAGGCAGAACCAGCCGAGTCAGAATTGACAATCACATATTCCTCGCCGCTTACCGGCGCACTGACATAGTCATAAGTATAGTAAGTCTCGCCGGGAATCACCGTAACCGTGCCGCCTAAAACGGTAATGGCAACGGAATCCGACGCGCTCTGGCCGTCGGAGCCGGTGACGGTGAGGGTAACTGTAGCGTCGCCTTCACCCCTGTAGATTAACTGAGCATTTTTGCCGGCACCAAGAACCCCCACTACATCGGGGTTATCGGAGGTCCAGGTATAGGTCGGTTCGGTAAAGTTAGCAACCTTACCGTAAATAACACTGCTGCAGCCGATCACCGCATCGGTGATGTCGCTGCCGATATTGGCATAGGGCTCCGAGGTCTGCGGATTGATTCTCTCAATGGTCTCTGTGGTATAAAGTCCGGAAGAGGTGTAGCGGGAAAGCTCAATGGAGGTGGGACAAATCTCAAAAACGCCGGTGGTCAGAACATTGGTCGATGTGGAGGAGACCGCATTGCTCGAATAACCGACATAACCACAGTTCATGTAGGTGAAATTCAGGGTTTCTTCCGTGTAGCCCGTTGCTCCCTGCTGAGCTGTGTCGGGAATCGGCACACGCATGGTCTCGCCCTTGGCAATATAGTTGACGGAGCCGCCGATATAGTCGTCATAGTTGGAGGAGTGGTTGTGGCCGAACATGGAGATGATGTCCAAATACTGTCCCATGTCATTGAGGACATCAACGATATATTTGGCATAGAGGTTATCGCCGTAGGTGCTTCGGGAAGAATGATGGAAAGGTACATGGGTGATGAAGAAAACCGGGCGTGTGTCGCCTGTGGCAATCATATTCTCCAGGTTGGAGCGTATATCCGTAGCTCTGGCCTGAACCACCTCATCATAGGCAGTTCTTCCGCTCTGGCTGGTTTTGAAGTCATCCTCATTCAGGGAATAAACCACATAATCCTCGAATTCATGGAAGCCCGACGGCGTTAACAGCTCATGGGGATCATCATGGTTACCCTGGACGAAAATAAAGTTATCGTCGGCCATATCGGGATAAATGGTTTTGGTGTCGTCGATAATCTTCTGCACATCGGTGGCAGTGCCGGTGTAGCCGTTATAGTCACCGCCGCAGAGAATTCCGTCAGGGGTGGTGTAACCTGCGTCCACAATCTGCTGCAGGATAGCCAGATAGTTCACAGTGATGTCACTGCTCTGAAAGTCCGACGCGCTGAAAACCGTGGCATAGGCGTCGCTCTGAACCGCTGAAGTGCTCAGGGTAAACACGCCGGCAGGTGCCATGGAAAATAGCATCAGCAAGGTGAGAACAACAGAAACAACTTTTTTTAATCTCATAAAAACATCACTCCATCTTCTTCTAACATCTGAATAAAATTTCTAATTTGATTATCTATATCTGTTCTTATTATAATGTTTCTATTATATTATACACCAAATCCCATAAAAGTAAAGAATATGACCTCTTTTTTTCGACAAAAAATGGTAAAAAGTATAATAGACTCACAAAAAAATTCTGTACATTTTGCCAAATGACTTAAAAGAAGAGAAAAAAACTTCGTGAAAGTCAAATCCAAGAGGAAAGAGAAATATCTTCAGCAGTAAAATCTGATCCAACAGCAAGCGGCACCTACGCTTTTTCTCTGTAGGTGCCGTCTTCAAGTATTCTTGTTATTCACTTTTGTTCACAGTCGTTGCGTTTTGCCATCCGACAATCAGGTGGCAGGGCAAAAACACGACGGAAAAGGCGCCCAGCAGCAGCGATCGGCTCATAAGAGCACTGAAAAGAAAGACAGACGCCGGTAACAGAGACAGCAGAACCGTCCGTAAAAGACCGTTCTTTTTCCACATGAAAAGCCAAACAGCCAGATAGACCAAAACCAGAAGGGAATCAACGATCAGATAAAGGGCAAAGGCTTCATCGGAAGCAAAACCGAAAACCGTTTTGGGTATATTGATGATCATGGTGACAAAACAACCGTAACGGCCGATCTGCTCCAGTGCCAGCACCGGACGATTATGATACAGGTTTTGAAATCCGTCATGGCATCTGACGGCAAAAATGATGTTCGGCACCAGAATCAAAACCATAAATCCCAGCCCAAAAAGATTCAGCCATTCCATCAAAACATCTCCACTGTGTTATATCTTTTTCAGATCTAATATGCTGATATAATGCGGTATGGTAAAGCTATCCGGCACACCGGAAAGATACTGCCTGTGCTCTTGCTCGAAGCGGTGAGTCTCCTCCTCGGTGAGAGAAGCGGCAATGCCGCGGCAGGCCATCATTCTGCCGTTCCAGCTTTCTCGGGTGAAGGGCACATCAACGGTATAAGTAATCCTTTCGTGCACCTCAAATAATCCGCCGAGCCATTCGGGCGTTCCGAGGGTATAGCGCTTCATTCCGCCGCCGGTCCAGGCGGGGTTGTACTTCAAGACCAGCCTTTCACTTTCTGCGGCAATCTCACTTTCAAAGGGCAGCCACGCCATAAAGAGGATCAGAATGTGACCGTCGTCTTTCAGGAACCGGTGGAGCTTCGGCAGCAGCTTTTCCTTGTCAAAATACATAAAGCACTGACAGGCCGTGACCACATCAAAGGTTCCCATGGGAAACTCCAGTTCCTCCGCCGGTGAGACGATGTATTCGATATCCATACCCCGGCTCAGTTTTTTGGCATATTCGATCTGATTCTCAGAAATATCCGCCGCCACAAAGGAGGCGCCGTAGGGCGCCATATTTCTCGGCAGCACACCGGTTCCCGTTCCCAGGTCAAGGACTTTTTGTCCCTGACGGCAATAACCGAGTGAAAGGATCTTTTCATAGAACGCCGGCGGATAGATATCCCGGTATTGCGCATAGAGAGCCGAGGCTTTGCCCCAGTCAAATCCCCTGCCGTTGTCGATATTTTTATTGTAAATCAAAGTTTTTAACCTCCTCAAAAATATAGAAAAGCCGGGATTCTTTGCGCTCGCGCGCAAAGCCCCCGGCCTGACTTCTTCAGCTTTCGTTGGCAAGGAGCTTTGTCAGCTCCTCCATAAAAGTATTGATATCCTTGAACTGACGGTAAACCGAAGCGAAGCGGACATAGGCCACCTCATCGAGCTTCTTGAGTTTATCCATCACCAGCTCACCGATATGCACCGATGTCACCTCGCGGTCGAGGGAATTCTGCAGCTCCGTTTCGATCTCCACGACCACTTTCTCCAGCTGATCAATAGACACCGGTCTTTTCTCACAGGCTCTGAGCATACCGTTGAAGAGCTTGACCCGGTCAAAAGCCTGCCTGGATTTGTCTTTTTTCACCACAACAATCGGCACGCTCTCGATAATCTCATAGGTCGTGAATCTTTTTCCGCAGGAGATACACTCACGGCGGCGGCGGATCCGCTCGCCCTCATCGGTGGGGCGGGAATCTACGACCTTGCTTTCTTCATAGGAGCAGAAGGGACATTTCATTTTATATTCACCTCTAAAATTAAGTTCCTGTGTGTCAGCGACCGAGCCGAACCTTTTTCAGAATGCCGTCAAGATATCTGGCAGAGCTGAGAATTTCATTTTCACGGCGGAAGCCGTCGGAATAAAGCTCAATGACATATTTTCCTCCATAGCCGACCAGATGAAGCGCATTAAAAAGCGACTCAAAGTCGAAAAGGCCCTGCTGTGACGGCGGCACGCAGTCATTCTCAGCCGTGTAATCACTGAGATGGACATGGACGATATTCTTGCCCATGATATCAATGAATTCCTGCGGCTTCACACCGGCGCGTCTTGCCTGCTTGACATCGAGCACCATTTTAAATTCATCGCCGAGATATTGATTCATGAAAAACATAAACTCCGGAAAAGCGGAAACAAAATGCACCACATTTTCATGGGCCACGGTGCAACCGAAGCGATGAGCCACCTCGTTGAGTTTTCCGAAACGCTCGGCATATTGTTCCAGACTGATGTCGATTCTGTTTTTGGCGCCGTGTAAAACGATATAATTCGCGCCGAGACGGGCGGCAGCGTCAAAATACCGCTTGAATTTTTCCACTGCGTCATCAAATCTACGCTCATAGCTGGAGAAAAGGTCATAGCCTTCGGAGAAAGAACGATAAGGGTGCAGGGAGGTGACATCAATTCCGTAGGCTTCCCGAACACGGCACAGCTCCTTGACAAAGAGCGACTTCAGCTCCGAGGCGGAGTTAAAAAAAATCTCGCTGTGGGTAAAGCCCAGCTCGGCGATATGTAAAAACGATTTTTCGGTTTCAAGAGGATAAAAACACGCCGATGATGCTCCGATTTCCATGATAACTTACCTTCATTCTCCACAAATTCTCATTACGGTTATAATTATATCAAAGGCCGCAGGAAAATACAACCGTTTTTCCCATAAAATAAGTCTCCGGATGAAGTCATTTTTCACCCGGAGATCAGGAGATTCGTCAGCATAAAATACCTGCCAGACTTTCCAAACCGAAAAGCGCCGCGTCATAGACTTTTTCCGCCGCAAGAGCCGCGTCCTCAACGGGATTGCCGCTGTAAGCACTGACCTTTGTGCTTTCCACGGAAATGTAGGCTCCCATGTTTCCGTTGCCCTCACCGTCGGCAAAATAATCCTGCGGAATATAGATGTAATATTCCCCACCGGGTGTCAGAGCGAAACCGTCAAGAGCCAAAATGACATTGGTCTTTTCCGTGCCGAAAGTGAAGCCCACACTGCCAAGACCCCCGAGAAGCTCTGAGAGATCGGCACCTGCCTCCAGAGTATATTCGTGCTTTCCGGCAAAGCAAACACCGGTTCTGTCTTTAGGCACGGAATAGACACAGGTGTAGGCGCCGTCGGCGCCGAGGGTGCACAGCTGCAGCTCGGCTTCGTTTCTGCCGTAATCGGTGAAGCTGTTATCCAGACAAAAGGCCACGGCTCCTTTGCCGCTGCTCTGATTGCAGTAGGCATAATAAACCTTATCCTTTTGCACCGGTACTTGAATGCTTTGTGCCATCGCTTCGTCCCCGTCCGCCCGGTCTGCGGAGGCTGTTACCGCAATGCCCGTGGCAAGGCAAAGGGTGAGTATAATACTGACGAGCATAATGATATTCTTCTTTGTCATGGCTATGTCCTCTTTCTGCCGAATTGGCTGTTATTATTTTACGCCCAGTTCTGCGGCGTACTGCATATTTTCTTCATTTCCGTACTGTTTGGCGATCTCATAAATCGACTTGCCTGCGGCCGTCTTAGTCTGCGGGTCATATCCCTTTGATATAAACTCTCCTAAAACATCGCTGTCACAGAATGCCGCAGAGAAAAAGAACGCCAATTTTTCCCCTGGAGTCATGAGCATCTTCTTTCTTTTTTGCAGTTCCTGCAGGGCCTTTTCGGAGTTGCCCAACAGTGTGCTTTCCAGCAGGGAATCCAGTCCTGTGGAGCCAAAACGGTCGTAGACGGTTTTGGCAATATCCTGAACACTCTGATAGGAGATGGCGTCGGCACACTCAACGGCAAAATCCAGCACCTCTTTGGTGGCGAAAACCGTATTATTGATCAGCTTTTCGATCAGGCCGTCATTGCCGGCGGTAATGGCCGCAATGAGTGGATTGACATTGCTCTGGGTGGTCTGAGCAGCCGTAGTGGCAACCGGCTGAGGTTTGGGCTTCTCCATTTTGCTCACCGCCATGGCGGCGCCGCCGAGAAAGATCACCAGAGCCGCCGCCAGAGGCAAAATGCGGCTAAGATAATAGACCTTGCCTTTTTTCTTGCGGGGCTCAATCTCACCGTTTTCCGTCTCCCCGTCCTGCATTTCCTCCTGCATCTCCTCGGGCGCGATCTCACGCAGAACGGTGTCTTTGATTCTTGCGCTGAGTTCCTCGTCCCGGGGTTCTTCGATATTCTCGAGCAGCAGGGTCATTTCCTCGACTTCCAGATCATCGAAAACGGTTTTGATTTCATCCATCCATAACACCTCCAAGCATAAGCCGTAGTTTTTCCAGGCTCCTCTGCAATCTTTTCTGTGTGGCCTCCGGCGTCAGGCCGACCCTCATGGCGATCTGCACCGCCGTTTCGCCGAATATGTATCTTCGCGTTACGATTGTGCTGTCCGGCTCTCCGAGATCCCTGACGGCTCTGACAAGAGCCATTCGCGTGTCGGCGTCGACGCCGTTCTCGTTATAGACCGCCTCTTCCTCATTCTCCATACCCGTAAGGACAGCCCGTTCCTTTTTCAGCGTATGGTAAAGGTTAATGGCTCTGCGCTTCGTGAGCACAGCCAGATAGGCCTTGACACTGCCCCTTTCGGGATCAATCTCATCGAGATGATTATAGAAAGCAACAAAACTGTCGCTGACACATTCCTGCACATCTTCTGCCGTACCCACGGGCATGATGACCGAGGCGGCGATTTTATAGATGAGAGCCGAATATTGATCCACAAGAAGAGAAAAGCCCTTCATCCTGTCACGATTGATATAAGCCAAAAGCTCTGCGTCGTTCATTTCTCTCCTCCTCTCTGTTAATATATACACTGTCCCGTGGCAAAATCGGACAAAGTTTTTAAAAAATTTTTTCTTACATCAGGAAAAACATCTGATAAAACATACGGGAGGCTGTTTTCTGAAACAGTCCCCCGAAAAGTCACAGCTTGAAAATGATGCCGACCGCGGCGGCGGCCACAATAAAAACAATCGGATGTATTTTTTTGAATTTGGTCACACAGATAAAAATCAGTGCGCTCAGAATAATACTCCTGTAATCCACCGCCATGAATATACTGCCGGTCTGCGTCAGTGCCTCGGCATGGTAAAAGGCGGTTTTGGCGACGCCGAGACAGGCGGCGGTAATCAGTCCCACACTGGCGGCCCGCAGACCGTAAAAGGCAAATTCCACATACTTGGAATCGCGAAAACGCACCAGCACCTTAGAGATAATAATGATGACGATGATCGACGGCGTGATCAGTCCCAGGGTGGCGATGAGACTGCCCAGGAAGCCGAAAGCGGTACCCATGTGGTCGCCGATCTGAAAGCCCACATAGGTTGCCATATTGATGCCGAGAGGGCCCGGTGTAGATTCGGATATGGCGATCATATTGGAAATATCCGCACTGCCGAACCAACCGGTGGTCTCTCCCAGATCCGTCAGAAAGGGCAGCGTGGCCAGACCGCCGCCGACGGAAAACAGCCCCACCAGAAAAAAGCGTGCAAAAAGCTCAAGAAATATCATTTCTCACCACCGTCTTTAACCTTTCTGAGTTTCGCAAGATTGATCACCAGACCGCAGACACCGGCGGCAACCACGAAGAGAATCGGCGAGATATCGGTGAAAAACGAAAGTCCGGCAACAGCCAAAAAGATGATAACGGTAAAAATATCCACCAAAGATTTTTTACCGATTTTGATCACAGCGCTGATGATCAGCGCCACCACAGCCGCCCGGATGCCGGCAAAGGCATGCTGAACCACCTGAAGATCCTGAAAATTACTGATGAAAGCGGCAATGACGGACACAATAACCAGCGACGGCGAAACCACGCCCAGAGTGGCCATGATCGCGCCGGGTATTCCCTTGATCTTATAGCCGATAAAAGTCGCCGTATTGACGGCAATGACGCCCGGCGTGCACTGACCGATGGCATAATAATCCATCAGTTCCTCCTGGGTGGCCCAGCCGTATTTTTCCACCACTTCTTTCTGTAGCATCGGCAGCATGGCATAGCCGCCGCCGAAAGTAAAGCCGCCGATACGGGCAAAAATCAAAAAAAGTTTCAAAAGTATTTTCATGTTTATGTCCTTTCCGCAGCCGTTTCTCTTCGATGGGCGGCAAAGAACCGCAGCATCGCCTGCGTTGCCTTTGCGCCTTCCTCACTGTCAGGATAGAGCACAGGGAAAACATGAGGCAGCTTTTTGCCGGCTTCACCCTGACGGTACAGAAGCTCCGTCTCTATGGAGTTTTTCCGGAAAAGCTCAGCGGTATACAGCGTCTGCTTCAGCGCAGGGATATCACCGTCTGAGGTCACGAGGAAGGTCGGCGGCATTTCTCCGAGAGAAAGAATGGCATCGGCATTGACATAGGGCGCCCACTTTTTCTCTTTGAAGTTTTTACCCAGCATATGTCTCGTATAGATGTTCATCGGAAATTCTGCGTCCATTCTCGTGACGGGAGAGGTCAGACCCACGGCGCTGATATACAGACCAAAGTCGGGCACATCAAAAATCTCTCTCATTTTTTCACTGCGGCTGAGCATGGCAGTGTAGCAGGCCAAAAAGCCGCCGGCGGAATCGCCGGTCAGGCAGATACTGTCTGTGTCACAGGGATAATCAGCCAGATGGTCCCTGACCCAGATCAGGGCCGCAGCCACATCACGAAGCTGTTCGATAGCTGTCACCTCCGGACACAGCCGATAACTGATATTAAAAACCACATTTCCCTGAGAAGCAAGATAGAGACAATAGGGCTTATTCAGTTCCTTGTCTCCGTACATCCAGCCGCCGCCGTGAATGTCAATCACAACCTGCAGTTTTTCAGCGGCATTCTCGGGATAATACACATCTAGAAGATGGTATGGATTGCCGTCCGAAAGATAGCGATGATGATTGGACTCGTGGATTCCGGAGGGCATGGTGAGTGTGGCAATTCTCTTGTCATCGTTCTTTTTTACCGACTGCCAAAACAGCTTCAGCAGTTTGTCAAACATAATGAAACACCCTTTCATCAAAAATGGCCGCAGACAGTGTTGCCGGCGGCCCTTCGTTTTTCATTGTTCACTCAGAGGACATTACTGAACCGGAGGCTGCATTCCGCCCATGAGTGACTGCATCAGTCCGCCTTGCTTCTTCTTTTTCTTCGGCTTATAGGCCGGCGGATCCAGCAGCTTTTTCTTCGCTCTCTTTCCGGAAGCAGTGGCAAGGTAACGGTTGACTTCGATCACCGGCGGCGCCATGGTCTCGCTCATATAGTCAACGCAGCGTGCCAGGAGAATCTGATCGTTGTTCAGTTCACCGAGTATGGTGACGGCAATGAGGCTCTGGGTATCGTTGGTGCCGTCCTCATAGATCTCATTGAGAACCTGAAAGAGCTTTTTCATGGTCTGGGGATCATTTTGCTTGATGGCCTCAATAATTTTCGGCGTGCCGTATTTCGTGAAGAATTCTTCGCTGAGAAATTCACCATAGGTATTGATGTTTTCCTTATAGATCGGGCGAAGCTCCGGGAAAACCAGGCAGATTCTGCTGGCAAGGGTATTGGGATCATAATAAGAGCCGTTTTTGACCGCCGTCTTGGAGACGGTCTGCTGGGCTTTCTGCTGCTGCGCTTTCTTGACAGCGGGAGATTTCACGCCGAATTTTTCATGTAAAGTATCCGAAAAATCGTTCACCGTATAGCGGATATCCTTGTCGTCCACCTGATCGCCGAACAAAGCAACAGAAATTCGCGTCGGCGTATCTTCGGGATTTTCACTGTCGCTTCCGCTGAACAGCATCAACTTACCGTCGCCCAGGCAAAGGGCGACCACACCTTTATCACCGGTATATCTGGCCCAGGTTTTTCCTTCGCTCTCACTCAGGAACTCGCCCTGTTCATTTTTATAGGCTGAAAAACCGAGTTTCTCCAATTCGCCGGAGAGATTATCCAAAACTTTTCTGAAGCTTTCGTTTGTGTTGCTCATAGGATAGCTCCTTCTGATTAAATTAATATTATTCAATTAGGTAGTATAGCATATTTTGCACCGATTGTCACTACCTAAATGCATAAATTATTGATATCCGTCAAAATTTATTGAACAGGGAATATTCAAGCCAAGAGTTCCGTTTACCCCTGACAAAAAAGTCTGATCTGCGGCAAGCGAAAAATTCCGCCGGAAAGATCAATATTTGTTGTAATTCAAAATATATTATCAAAATTACAGTATAAATCCCCTCAGTTGACAGATACTAACAACACGATTTGAATGAGAAGGAGATTCCTATATGAAAGCAACTGGCATTGTCCGCCGTATTGACGATCTGGGCAGAGTAGTCATACCAAAGGAGATCCGACGCACTATGCGTATCCGGGAGGGCGACCCGTTGCATACATCATTGACACCGTATGAAAAGTTCTGTTATGCAGTGCTTCAGTTTTCTGATCGCTGCATCGAATAATAGATTTACGCAGGTCAAGAACTATAGCAAACAAACCAAAGGATTATTTACAGGCAGGTTGGAGATTATGTGATATCTTTTAGTAAATACTTTCGGTAAAACCTTTTGTCATCGGCAGGAAAAACTGGCTGTTTTCTACCTCGCCGAAAGGAGTCGACGCCAGTGCTGCAGCCTATTCAATCATTAACACCGCACAGGCAAACGGCTTTGATGTCAGAGAATATCTGACAACCATCTTCCGCACCGGCGAAAGACGGCTGCCGCTGAAAACTGAATAAGACAACCCCGAAGAATATCGCTCATTTGAGAGAAATTTCTTCGGGGGTTTATTTTATTTGCTGTGACGCTGGATTATTTGGGGGTTACGACATGCCCCTTAATTTCAGCTATGATGAAATTAAGGGGTGCGAGCCGCAAAACGGCTCACACACCCTTATTCCACTTTTGATTTTATGCCATTTCACGAGTTTACACAAAATGAGAAGAAGAGCCGTTCCCTTTTTTGTGTTTATTAATAAATATCGCTTACTATAGTATTATGAGCTTTAAAAATACCATTTTCAACAGAGAAAACTTTCCAACTACCACTCTGTGAATTATTATTTGGTGCAGTAAACTCGTAAACTAATCTATCTCCATTATAGACCTTTACATTTCCTAGACATGAAGCCCAAGTACCAGAGCCGCT
>JAQXMV010000023.1 GCA_029013165.1 Oscillospiraceae bacterium
AGATAAAGAGAAGATAGATTTGTCCGATTGGCTTCTCGCTTCGGACATAGACGGAACACTCAACGACAAAAAAAGAAAACTCGTCAAGCGCAATTATGACGCGATTCATCAGTTTATTGACGAATATCACGGCAATTTCACCCTGGCTTCCGGCCGAAGCCCCGACTCCATGCGCAAGCACTTCAAACGCCTGGACATCGCTGACGGAAAGGCTATTGTCATTAACGGCGCCGGAATATATGACTTCGCACAGGAAAAAATGATATGGGAAAGTCCTCTCAACGAGCACTGTATCGACATTGTCAGAAGCTGTGTGAAAAAGTATCCGACCTTGGCTTTTCAGGCTATCACAGAAAAGGCCGTGTATATATTCAGACCGACCATTTCCGCGCGGATTCTTGCGGTCAACGCCAGACTGCCGGTGAAATACTTTTACGATTTTGATAAAATTCCCAAGGAAAAATGGTATAAGGTCATTTTTACCGGGGTGCCCTTGCAGATGAAAGCACTGGAAAAGTATGTCAAGTCTCTTTCCAACACCACGGAAAACCTGATGTTTTCCTCGGTCTGCAGCTTTGAAATGGTCAACGAAGACACCAATAAGGGCAAAGCTGTGCTGAAGCTGGCAGAAATTCTCGGGGTGGATCAGAGCAAGACCGCCGCCATCGGCGACTATTTTAACGACTATGAGATGCTAAAGAGTGTGGCTCTGCCGGCCTGCTGCGGGCAGGCGCCGAAAGGTATGAAAGAGATCGCAAAGTTTGTTACCTGCCACTGTAACCACGGCGCTGTTGCCGATCTGATTGAATATATTATCAAAAACCATAGTAATTTTTAAGGAGGATTCACATGGAAGATAATAGAAAAAAAGAGCTGAAAAAGATTGCCGTCAATGTGCGAAAAGGCATCATTGAGGGTACTTACAATGCCAAGTCCGGTCATCCCGGCGGCTCTCTTTCCATCGCTGACATCATGACCTATCTCTATTTTGAGGAAATGAATGTCGATCCCGCCAGGCCCGATGACGAAAATAGGGACAGACTTGTTCTCTCCAAGGGTCATACGGCTCCCGCCCTTTATGCGGCGTTGGCTCTCAGAGGATTTTTCCCCGTTGAACTGCTCAAGACCCTCAGAAAGCCCGATTCTATTTTGCAGGGACATCCCAGTATGAGATATACCCCCGGTGTTGATATGAGCACTGGCTCCCTCGGTCAGGGAATCTCAGCCGCCTGCGGCATGGCTCTCGCCGGCAAGCTGCGCGGCAAGGACTACAGAGTCTATGTTCCCATGGGTGACGGTGAAATCGAAGAAGGTCAGGTCTGGGAGGCCGCCATGTTTGCCGGCAACAGAAAGCTCGATAATCTCTGCGCGATCGTTGACTTTAACAATCTGCAGATTGACGGCAGCTTGGATGAAGTCAACTCGCCTTATCCTATCAAGGAAAAGTTCGAGTCCTTCGGCTGGAATGTCATCGAAATCTGCGGTCACTGCTTCAATCAGATCGAGGAGGCTTTCGCCGCCGCAAGACAGTGCAAGGATAAGCCCACCTGCATCGTTGCCAAGACCGTTAAGGGCAAGGGCGTATCCTATATGGAAAATCAGTGCGACTGGCACGGAAGCGCACCGAACACCGAAAAGTATGAAATTGCCATGGCAGAGCTTGACAAAGCTATGGCAGAACTGGAGGCGTAACTATGGCTGATGTAATCAAATGTGCAACCCGCGACGCATACGGCGCTGCCCTCAAGGAGCTCGGTGCAAGGGACGATATCCTTGTCCTTGACGCCGACCTTGCCAAGGCAACCAAGACGATCACTTTTAAGAAAGAATTTCCCGAGAAGTTCATCGACTGCGGCATCGCAGAAAGCAACATGATGGGCATTGCCGCCGGTCTTGCCACCACAGGCTATACGGTCTTTGCTTCCAGCTTTGCCATGTTTGCCGCCGGCAGAGCTTTTGAGCAGGTCAGAAATTCCATCGCTTATCCCAAGCTCAATGTCAAGATCGGTGCAACCCATGCCGGCATTTCCGTCGGTGAGGACGGTGCCAGCCATCAGTGCTGTGAGGATATCGCCCTCATGCGCTCGATCCCCAATATGGTGATTATCAACCCGGCCGATGATGTCGAGGCCAAGCAGGCGGTTCTTGCCGCCGCAGACCATGAGGGCCCGGTCTATATGCGCTTCGGCCGACTGGCTGTTCCCAGAATCAACAGTGAGGATTATCACTTTGAGCTGGGTAAGGGCGTTATGCTCCGAGACGGCAAGGATGTCACCATCGTTGCCACAGGTCTCATGGTGAATGAGGCTCTCTTGGCCGCAGACTCCCTTGCCAAGGAGGGCATCGAGGCCAGAGTGATCAATATTCACACCATTAAACCTATTGACAGAGATATTCTCATCAAGGCCGCCAAAGAGACCGGCGCCATTGTCACAGCCGAAGAGCATAGCATCATCGGCGGTCTCGGCGGAGCTGTCTGCGAGGTTCTTGCCGAGGAATATCCGGTTCCGGTGCTTCGCCTCGGCGTGGAGGATACCTTCGGCAAATCCGGTCCGGCCCTCGAACTGCTCAAGATCTTCGGCTTAGATGCGGAGCATATTGCTCAGAAGGCCAAGAAAGCAGTCAGCCTGAAAAAATAAGGCGGTGACACGGTCACCGCAGGGCCGCTTTGCGGCAAAAACAATAAACAAATACCGAAAGGATTGAAGAGAAATGAAAGAAATTACGAAGGATATGTGTATCGGCGATATTCTTGACGCAGACGGAGGCACCGCTGTTTTCTTCATGGAAATGGGTATGCACTGCCTCGGCTGTCCGGCCTCAAGAGGCGAAAGCGTAGAAGACGCCTGCGCCGTTCACGGTGTTGACTGTGACGCCGTTGTCGCAAAAATAAACGAATACCTTGCTTCCAAGCAATAAAAAGGAAAAACAGAGCCGCCTGTTTTTGGGCGGCTTTGTTTGTTATAAGAGGATATTATGACAAAAATCAAACTGGATGAAAGGCTCACGGCCGTAGCTGCACTGGTCAGACAGGGGTGCCGTGTGACGGATGTCGGAACGGATCACGGCTATCTTGCGGCCTATCTCGTCGGGGAAGGTCTGTGCCCATCGGGCATCGCCTCGGATCTGCGGACGGGGCCTCTGGAAAATGCACGTCGCACAGTTGAAAACTGTGGCCTGAGCGACAGAATCAAGCTCATTCTCAGCGACGGTTTGAAAAATATTTCTCCCGAGGACTGTGACGATATCGTTCTGGCCGGTATGGGCGGCAATCTCATTGCGGATATTCTTTCGGCTGCTCCATGGGTCAGAGACAGCCATATACATATCATCGCACAGCCCATGACCCATGCGGAAGTGCTCAGACGCTATTTCGTCGATAACGGCTTTGAAATAGAAAGCGAAAGAGCCGTTATTCAGGACAGACATATCTACTGTGTGATTTCGGCGTATTTTACCGGGAAGAAAAGAGAGTGCCCGGCTTCCTATTTCAATACGGGAGAGCTTTTTCAGCATTTCGATTCCTGCGCTGAAAAATATGTCGAAAAAACATTGAAAACACTCAGAAAGAAGTATGAGGCTCTCTCGGCCGCAGGTAAGGAGGACGCTTCGGCGCTGAGACAGATTATCAGTGAAATGGAAGAACAACTGACGGAGGCAAGAAACAATGAAAGCAAATGAAATAGTGAAATTCATAGATTCCGTTGCCCCTTTTTCAACCCAGTGCAGTTGGGATAACAGCGGCTTTCTGGTGGGAGATGCGGATAAAGAAATCGCAAAGATCGGTTTCTGTCTTGACCTGACAGGCGAAACACTGAAACAGGGTGAGCAGGAGAGGGTCGACATGATCATGACCCATCATCCGGTGATATTCACGCCGCCGAAAAGACTTCTCAGCGACAGCCTGCTTTATCAGCTTGTGAGATCGGGCATTTGCGTGGTTTCAGCCCATACCTGCTTCGATTGCGCCCAGGGCGGCGTCAATGATGCCCTCTGTGAGATTCTCGGCGTCCGAAACAGCAGGGGAGTGCCCTCGGCAGAATGTGAAATACCGATGGCAAGAATCGGGGAGGTTGATCCTCTTTCTCCCGCTGAGCTGGCGGCTCTCGTTGCGGAAAGACTTGGTACTTGCTGCAGTCTTGTTGATTGCGGCAGGACTGTTACGAAGCTGGCGGTCTGTGGCGGCGCCGGTATGGATTTTCTCCCTGAGGCTGCGGCCATGGGCGCCGACGCCTATGTTACGGGAGAAATGAAGCATCACGAAATGCTCATGGCCAATGATTTGGGTGTCAGCGTCATCGCTGCCGGGCACTTCGAGACAGAGAATCCGTCCATGACAAGGCTGAAAGCTATTATTGAAAAGCAGTTTCCGTCACTCGAAACCGTCCTGCTTCATCAGAGTTGTCCGGTGAAATATATCGGTTAGGCAATATTCGGAACGTGACGGGTAAAATTCAAAGGAGATCATTATGGCACTTGACGGCATTTTTTTAACCAAGATCAAACAAGAGCTTCTCACGGAGGCTCTGGGACTGCGTGTCGACAGGGTGAATCAGCCCACCAAGGACGAAATCATTCTGAATCTGCGCGGCAAGGGCGTCAGCAAAAAACTGCTGATTTGTGTCCGCGCCGACAGCGCCCGTGTGCATTTCACGGCGCACACCATTGACAATCCGCAGGTGCCGCCCATGTTTTGTATGCTCATGCGAAAATATCTCACCGGCGCCATGATCGTCGGCGTACGCCAGCAGGAAAACGACCGAATCCTTTTTATCGATTTTGACGCCACCAACGAAATCGGCGATCGGATTGATCTGACGCTGTGTGTGGAGATCATGGGCAAATACTCCAATCTTATGCTCCTTTCGGAGGGAACTATCATCGACGCCGTGAAAAGAGTTGACTTTACCACCTCGTCGGTCAGACAGGTGCTCCCCGGAACGGCCTATCAATTACCGGCTTCTCAGAATAAACTGAGCATAGAGAAAAGTGAAATATCCGACCTGACGGAACGAATTCTGTCTTTTGGCGATAAGCAGCTTTCCGGTGCCGTTATGAGCGCGGTGCAGGGCGTTTCTCCTGTGGTTGCACGGGAAATTGCCTATCGGGTAACCTATGACGACGCTCCGGTGGCTTCGCTGACAGGCGAGCAGGTGCAAATGTTACGCACTGAACTTGAAAAGATTAAAAACGGCTTACAATCGGATCTGCGGGTATACATGATCTCGGATAAAGACGGGAAACCGAAAGATATGTCCCACATGGAGGTCAGACAGTATGGGGACACGATGTTGATCACAGCCTTTGAAACACCCGGCGAACTTCTCGATCAGTTTTATTATGAAAGGGACAGAATCAACCGGATCAATCACCGTGCCCATGAACTGATCAAAACCCTGAATAATCTCATTGAACGCACCGCACGCAAGCTGTCTTTTCAGCAGCAGGAACTCAAGCAATGTCAGGATAAGGACAAGCTCAGACTTTACGGCGAGCTGATCCTTGCCAACCTATATCGTCTCGGCAAGGGCGTGACCTTCTATGAGGTGGAGAACTACTATGAGAGCGGAGAAATGATCCGTATTCCCTGTAATCCTGCCTTGTCGCCGACGGAAAACCAGAAAAAGTATTACAAGGAATACCGCAAGGCACAGACGGCGGAAAAAATGCTCGCCACACTGATCGAAAAAGGTCAGCAGGAGCTGATTTATTTAGAGTCGGTTCTGGACGAGCTTTCCAGGGCCGATACCGACAGTGAAATATCGGCTGTCCGTCTGGAGCTTTCTCAGGCGGGTTATATCAAAAACACCAAGGGCAAAAAGCAAAAGCCGCCCCGGGAACTGCCGCCGATCGAATTCCGATCTTCTGACGGCTTCAGAATCCTGGTGGGCAGGAATAATGTCCAGAATGACAAGCTCTCGCTGAAAACGGCGGCCAAGAGCGATCTGTGGCTCCACACCCAGGGCATACCCGGCTCTCATGTGATCATTTCCGCTGAGGGCAGAGACATACCCGACAGGACTATAGAAGAAGCGGCTATCATCGCCGCCGGCCACAGCCGGGCCAAGGATTCTTCCCTGGTACCCGTGGACTACACACCGGTGAAAATGCTGAAAAAGCCCAACGGTGCAAGAGCCGGTATGGTCATTTATCATGAATACCGCACGCTGATCGTCAAACCCGATGCGGCTCTCACCGAGTCTCTCCGAGTGAAATAATCAATAAGAGAGGAGGATTTCCGTGTCCTTTACCCATTTGCATCTTCATACCCAATATAGCCTTCTCGACGGTGCCTGCCGCATCAATCAGCTCATGGACAGACTCCTTGAAATCGGCCAGGACAGCGTGGCCATCACCGATCACGGCGTCATGTATGGTGTGGTGGATTTTTATAAGGCCGCCAAGGAAAAGGGCATTAAGCCCATCATCGGCTGCGAATGTTATGTTGCCGCGAGAACCCGGCACGACAAGGTGCACGGACTGGATTCCTCCCGCTATCATCTTGTGCTTTTGTGCAAGAATGAAACCGGATATAAAAACCTCATCGCCATGGTGAGTAAATCCTGGACCGAAGGCTTTTACACTAAGCCCAGAATTGACCGTGAGCTTCTGCAAGAGCACCATGAAGGGCTGATCGCTCTGTCGGCCTGTCTGGCAGGCGAGATTCCGCAGGCTCTGCTCCGGGGGGATTATGAGGGCGCCAAAAAGACGGCGCTGTGGTACCGGGATCTTTTCGGTGAGGGCAACTATTATCTTGAGGTGCAGAATCACGGAATCAGAGAGCAGCTGGATATTATACCGGATATTGTCAGGCTTTCCCGTGAAACGGGCATACCGCTTGTCGCCACCAATGACGCTCACTATCTGCGAAAAGAGGATTCTTCCATTCAGCAGGTGCTGGTCTGTATTCAGACGAACCATGTTCTCGGCGAAGATACGGGCCTGGAGTTTTCCACAGACGAATTTTATGTCAAAAGCGAGAAAGAAATGCGAGAGCTTTTCCGCGATATTCCCGAGGCCGTGGAAAACACCTCAATCATCGCACAGCAGTGTAATGTGGAGTTTGAGTTCGGCAAAACCAAGCTGCCGCATTTCTCTGTGCCGAATCACATGGATCATTTTGAATACTTCAAAAATCAGTGCTTTTACGGCCTTTCTATGCTGAAAGGCGATGAGCCGCCGAAAGAGTATATTGACCGTCTCAATTATGAGCTGGAAATCATCAATAAAATGGGATATGTGGACTATTATCTCATTGTCCATGATTTTATCCGCTATGCAAAGTCAAAAAATATCCCCGTCGGCCCCGGAAGAGGCTCCGGTGCCGGCTCCCTTGCGGCATATTGCATCGGAATAACCGGTATTGATCCCATCAAGTACAATCTTCTTTTTGAACGCTTCCTTAATCCGGAGCGAGTCAGTATGCCGGATTTCGATGTGGATTTCTGTTATGTGCGCCGTCAGGAGGTCATTGACTATGTCATCGGGAAATACGGTGCCGACCATGTGGCTCAGATCGTGACTTTCGGCACCATGGCGGCCCGCGGCGCTATCCGCGATGTGGGAAGAGCCCTGGGAATGCCTTATGCCACCGTTGACGAGGTGGCAAAGCTCATTCCCAATGAGCTGAAAATCACCATTGACAAAGCTCTCAGTGCCACCTCTGAGCTTCGCACGCTCTGTCAGACCAACCCCGATGTGGAAAGACTGATTTCCATAGCCAAAAAAGTCGAGGGTATGCCGCGGCATGCCTCCACCCACGCCGCCGGTGTGGTCATTACCCGTGATCCCGTGTCGGAATATGTTCCGCTTGCCGTCAACGACGACTGTGTCGTGACTCAGTTTCCCATGGGAACGCTGGAGGCTCTCGGATTGCTGAAAATGGATTTTCTGGG
>JAQXMV010000024.1 GCA_029013165.1 Oscillospiraceae bacterium
GATTTACGAGCATTTTAACGCAGAATGGGCGGAAATACGCCGAATAAAAAACGGATTAGAATTTATTTGTGTCACCCTATGGTACTCCAAGCGAGAAAAAACGGCAAGATAGTGATTTTCAGCTCCATGGTTCGATGCCATGGAGCTGAAAGGAAAAATTAAAGCAGATGCATTATTTAAACGGATATTTTCTGTTAATCATCACTATGCGCTCGGGCGCATTTATCGACAGTCTATTGACGCCTAAGCAAGTGCTTAGGCGTCATGAACTTATTTCAGGTTGTATTTTTCAATATAATCGTTGATCTTCTGGATGGGATTGAGGAAAGGACTGACGGATCTGTCATGGTTCAGGGTGTCGATAATCAAGGCGACATACTTGGACAGGTCAACGGAATAGTACCATTCCTTGCTGAGAAGCTCCGGGGTCTGATAGATCAGGTTGGTGGTGAATATCCGGTTGAAGAGACCCTCGGCATAGGCTTTGTCAAAGCGCTCAAGACCGGAGGTGAAAAGTCCGAAAGAGGAGAAAACGAAGATTCTTTTTGCTTTCAGGTTTTTGAGCTGTCTGCACACATCAATGATGGAGTCGCCGCTGGAGATCATATCGTCAACCACGATAACATCTTTGCCCTCGACATTGTCGCCGAGAAATTCATGGGAGATGATGGGGTTTCTGCCGTCCACCACGGTGGTGTAGTCTCTTCTCTTGTAGAACATGCCGAGCTCTACGCCGAGAACCTGAGAATAATAAACGCATCGACCCATGCCGCCCTCGTCAGGTGAAATCATCATGGTATTCTGGGGGTTGAATTTGATGTCGTTGTTCAGGCTTTTGGCAATAGCCTTGATCATCTGATAGGTGGGCGATACGCTCTCAAAGCCGATGCGGATGGAGTTCTGAACTCTCGGGTCGTGGGCGTCAAAGGTGATGATGTTGCTGACACCCATGTTTTCCAGCTCCTGCAGGGCCAGTGCGCAGTCGAGGGATTCTCTTGCGGAGCGTTTGTGCTGTCTGCCCTCATAAAGCATGGGCATGACGACGGTGATTCTCTTTGCTTTGCCGGCACAGGCGGAAATAACTCTTTTCAGGTCGGCGAAGTGATCGTCGGGACTCATGGGTATCATTAGCGGATTGCCGTCGGCGTCCTTGAGGTCATACATCTTATATTTCACGCTGTAATTGAAGCAGTCGGAAATGATGAAAAGGTCATATCCTCTGATGGATTCGTTGATAACACCCTTGCCCTCACCGGTGGCAAAACGCGGAAAATTGGCGTCGAGGAGATAGGAATCTCTGTGATAGCCCTTGAGATGCAGACTGCTTTCCAGCTCGTCAACATATTTGGCGCGGCATTCAACAATCTGGTCGCTGATTTTTTTTGCGAATTCCTCGCAACCTCTCATGGCAATAATGCCAAGACGGCCCTGCGGAATCGTGTCGAGATATTCACTGAATGTAGACATAAAATTTACCCCCAAAATTTAACTTCATTCCCGCCCTCCGGACGAAAATCTCTTACTATATATTCTACAGTATTCTGCAAAGTTTGCAAGGGTTTTGACAATTTCCGACTATAAAATAATGAACGGCATTTCCACAATATTTTGTGCATTTTTACAAAATCGGCCGAAGATAGTCTTAAATATAGCAGTTGTCTACGGTGATGACAAGATAGTAGTTTTCGTTGATTTTTTTGATTTCGCTGTTGATCTTTTCGATCAGTTCCTTTTCGCTGAGACGGAAGCCGAAAGGCACCACCACATCAAAGATCAGGTTCGTGTGGGTGTTGCCCTCGACGACTCTGAAATCGTGCATATTCAGCTCCGAATCAATATCTTTGATCACCTTATGTACCATTTCATAGTATTTGTTGACGGTTTCGTTATTGGTGACAATGGGATCCATGTGAATCACAAGCTCTATGCCGAATCTATCCTTGACATTTTTTTCGATCATGTCAATGGTGTCGTGAATTTTGATGATGTCATCATCACTGGATATTTCGGTGTGAACCGTGGCAAAGGTGCGGGAGGCGCCGTAGGAATGAATGACCAGATCATGTATGCCGAGGATCTCCTCATGAGACATGATGAAATCCACCAGCTCGTCAACCATTTCCTTTGACGGAGGGGCGCCGAGGATAATGCCGATGGATTCTTTGAGAATACCGAAGCCGGAATAAAGAATGAAGAGGGAGACCAGAATTCCCATGTAACCGTCTAAGGGGAAGCTGATGAATTTGGAGAGAATGAGGGAAATCAGCGTCACCGAGGTCGCCGTGATGTCTCCGATACTGTCGGTAACGACGGCGGACATGACAGGGGACTCGATTTTTTTGCCGAGCTTGTGATTGAAATAGGCCAGCCAGACCTTGCCGAGAATGGACATGACCAGAACAATCACCGCCGGAATGGAGAAAACAACGGCTTCGGGATTTTTGATCTTGCCGATGGAGGACTTGATCAGTTCATAGCCCATCAGCTCGACGAGAAAGCCCACAATCAGCGCCGCCACATATTCGATTCTGCCGTGACCGAAAGGATGCTCCTTGTCCGGCTTTCTGTTCGCCATTTTGAAGCCGGCCAGGGTGATGATGCAGGAGGTCGCGTCGGTCAGGTTGTTGGTTGCGTCGGCGGTGATGGCAATGCTGTTGGTGATAACGCCGATGAGATATTTGCCGGCCGAAAGGAGAATATTCAGGACGATGCCCGTGACGCTGCTGAGCATTCCGTATCGCTCTCTGACAACGGCACTTTTAATGTTTTCCGAATCTTTTATAAAAAGTTTTACCAATAGTTCTGACATAAATTCATCTCCAGACTAACTTATTTACCGCTGATGACATGAACATCAAGCTGATTGAAGGGAATGGATATGGCGTTGCGGTCCAGGGCGATTTTGACCTGCTCCTGCATGGAGTGATAGGCGTCCCAGTATTTGTCGACGCTGCACCAGATTTTCGCGATGAGGTTGATGCTGCTGGATTCATGGGAATTGACATATACCTGGGGTTCGGGATCGGAGAGAATAAATTCATTGTGCAGTGCCGTCTGACGGATCACATCTTTGGCCTTGGTGATGTCATCGCTGTAGCTGATGGAAAAGATCAGATCCAGCCGGCGTTTGCCCTCGGCGGTGTAATTGATGATGTGATTGGAGGTGATGTGGGAGTTGGGGATAATGATCCGCTTGTTGTCCGGGGTGATGATCACGGTGTTCATGAAGCGGATATCGGCAACATTGCCGGAAACACCGTTTAATTCTACGAAGTCGCCGGTTTTAAAGGGCCGGTTCATCAGGATCTGTATGCCGCTGGCAAACTGGGCGACGCTGGCCTGCAGGCCGAGACCGGCGGTTACACCGGCGGCGCCGATGGCGGCGATCACAGAGCCGACATTGATGAACATGGAGAGTGCCGAAAGGACAAAGGTCAGCTTAATGGCCGCGCAGACAATGCGCCTGATGAAATTATAGACAGAGGGGTCGACGCCTCTTGCGCTCATGGTCTTTGTGATGAGCTTTGCCACGAGCTTCGAGAGCAGAACGCCGATAATAATCAGCGAGGCGGCAAGAATAAGGGTAGGGATTTTTTCGATGAGCTTATTGACAATATCCAGTTCCTCCCACCAGGAAACGATATTGCTTGCGGCCTGAGAGGGATCCACAAACTGACCGTTTTCATCCAGAAGAACATTGCTGGTGGTGGTGGCGTCGGTGAGGGTTTCGCCGGTTGTGATATCCATAACGAGACTTTGCAGCAGACTTTTCATGTTATTAAAGACCTCCTTAAATTTTCCGGAATATCATAGCACATTTTGTCACGGTTTTCAATAATTTGCATGAATTGTTAGTTTCGCTTAACTTGACAAATTTTAAAAAGACGGTATAATTTTAATTTATGAAAGTGTTTCTATATGATCACTCTTTTGGTGAAAAAATGGATAATATATTTATTGTATTTAAATCGTTCAGGAGGTATGGAAGATGTCGCTGATCAGCTGCAAAAATGTCTGCTTAAAATATGAGAATACCTGCGTTGTCAGCGATCTTTCCTTTGAGGTGGAGGCCGGTGACTATCTGTGCATCGTCGGAGAAAACGGAAGCGGAAAAAGCACGCTGATCAAAGCCATTCTGGGACTGAAAGAAACAGCCTCGGGACATCTGCACATGGGGGAGGGCCTCACGGGCAAACAGATCGGTTATCTTCCCCAGCAGACCACAGCGCAGAAGGATTTTCCCGCCAGCGTCTATGAAGTGGTGCTTTCAGGCTGTCTTGCCGGTAAAAACGGCAGGATATTTTATTCCTCCGAGCAGAAAAAGCTGGCGCGGGAGAACATGGAAAAGCTGGATATCCTATCCATGAAAGACCGGTGCTATCGGGAGCTTTCCGGCGGCCAGCAGCAGAGAGTACTGCTGGCAAGAGCACTGTGCGCGACGAAAAAAATGCTTCTGCTCGATGAGCCGGTCAACGGGCTGGATCCCCTTGTTACCGCCGATTTCTATTCGATTATCCGAAAGCTCAATGCCGAGGGCATAACTGTGATTATGGTTTCCCATGACCTTTATGCCGCAGTGAATCATGCGGATCATATTCTGCATCTCAGCCGCGGCGGCAGTTTTTTCGGCACCACGGAGGATTATAAGAAAAGTGATATATTCAAAATGTTTTCGGGAGGCGATATGAGTGACTGAGGCCATACAACTGCTCTTTTCCCAGCAGTTTCTTCTTCGCGCCCTGATCGTCGGTGTGCTCGTTTCCCTGTGCTGTGCGTTGCTTGGCGTCAGTCTGGTGCTCAAGCACTTCTCCATGATCGGTGACGGCTTATCCCATGTGGCTTTCGGCGCCATGGCGATTGCCTGTGCGGCGAATATCGCGCCGATTTATTTTGCCTTGCCCATTGTGATTATCTGTGCCTTTCTCCTGCTGAGGATCAGTGAAAAGGGCAAAATCAAGGGCGACGCCGCCATCGCTTTGCTCTCAACGGGTGCGCTGGCCCTGGGTGTGATGGTCACCTCCATGACCACGGGCATGAATATCGACATCTATAACTATATGTTCGGCAGTATCCTGACCATGAGCAGCGGCGATGTGGTGATCAGTACGGTTCTCAGCATCGTGGTGATCCTGCTGTATGCGGTCTTTTATAATGAGATTTTTGCCGTTACCTTTGACGAGAGCTTTGCCAAGGCGACGGGAACCAAAGCCTCTTTCTATAATATGCTCATTGCGGCGCTGACGGCAGTGACGATTGTCATCGGTATGAAGATGATGGGTGCGCTGCTGATTTCGTCGCTGATCATTTTCCCCACGGTGACTTCCATGCGCCTTTGCAAGAGCTTCCGCGGTGTGGTGCTTTGCAGTTCCCTGGTGTCGGTTTTCTGCTTTTTGACCGGACTGATTTTTTCCATCGGCTATGAGGCGCCCACAGGCGCCAGCGTGGTCTGTGTGAATATGATCCTGCTGGCGGTTTTTTCTGCCGTTGCCGGCGTACTGTCGTCGAATCTCTCCGGAAAAACGAAAAAAGCTCTGACGGCACTGCTGTGTATCGTCTCCATCGGCGCTTTTGGCGCGATGCTTTGCTTCGGTTCGGTGCTGTCGGAAAAAGACAGCGGCAAGGTTTCTGTTGTCGCCACGACCTTTGCACCCTATGATTTTGCCCGTCAGATCGGCGGTGAGGAGGCGGAGGTTACTATGCTCCTTTCTCCCGGTATGGAAAGTCATACCTATGAGCCGACGCCGGGTGACATTATGAAAATCAGGGACTGCGATGTTTTTGTTTATGGCGGAGGAGAGTCCGAAAACTGGGTCGAGGAAATCCTGGAATCTCTTGATTCCTCGGTGAAAACGGTGAAAATGATGGACGCCGTGGAGCTTTATGAGGAGGAAACTGCCGAGGGCATGGAAACGGAAATCCACGGCGATGAAGAAGAGGAAGAAGAAACCGAATATGACGAGCATGTCTGGACTTCACCTCTCAATGCCGTGAAAATTGTCAGAGCCATCAGTGAGGCGATGATCGAAGCCGACGAAGAAAAGGCCGAGCTTTTTGAGGAGAACACAGAGCGATATATCAGTGAGCTGATGGATTTGGACAGAGAGTTTACGGCACTTTTTGCCGGCGGCGTCAGAACCCGTATCATTGTCGGAGACCGTTTCCCTCTGCGCTATTTTACCGAGAGGTACGCACTGGACTATTATGCCGCTTTCCCCGGCTGTTCCGCCCAGACCGAGGCCAACCCGAAAACCATCGCCTTTCTGATTCAAAAGACCGAAGAGGAAAAAATACCCGTGGTATTCAAGGTGGATCTCAGCAAGGGCAGTGTTGCCTACACCATCAGCGAGGCAACGGGCGCGAAAGTGGATACCCTTTATTCCTGTCATGTGATCTCCTCTGCGGATTTCGATGCCGGCGAGACTTACATCAGTCTGATGAGAAGAAATATGTCGGCTCTCTCGGCGGCAGTCAGCTAAAAGCCATTTTTCACCGGCAGGCGTTTTCGGACGCGCTGTCGGTGCTTTTTTGTCAAAGGGAGTAATATTCCGGAAAAATTTAGATAAATATAATAATACTTTTCAAAAATACTTTATTTTTATGGTTATATGTGCTATAATATAACCGCTGAAAGGGTTGCAGTAAATTCTCTTCGGCGAACCGGATGATCCGGAGGTATTTCTATAGGGAAAGGAGCTGACGACATGAAAATTACAGTAGTCGGCAGAAAGTGTACACCCAGAGATTCTTTCAAAGACAGAGCAGAGAAAAGGCTGAAAAAAGTCGAAAAGTTCTTCGGCGGCGAGGCTGAGGCCAAAGTAACGGCAACTGTTGAGAAGAACGAGCAGACCGTTGAGGTGACGATCTTCCATGACGGAATGATCTTCCGTTCTCAGGAGAGGGCGGAAAACATGAACGATGCGCTGGATAAGTGTGCCGATTCTTTGGTTCGTCAGATTCGCAAAAACAAAACCAAGGTCGGCAAAAAGCTGCGTCAGGCCGCTTTCGATGAATATGAGGCCATTGATGATTTTGAGCCGGAGGACAATTACAACATTGTTCGCTCCAAGGAAATCGTCCTTAAGCCCCAGAGCGTCGAGGAGGCGATTCTGCAAATGAATCTGCTTGATCACCGTTTCTATGTTTTTCTTGATTCCGCAAGCTATAAGGTTTGTGTGGTTTATGCCAGAAATGACGGCGGATACGGTGTAATTATTCCTGAGGTTGATTGATTTATTGCCGGATATGTGATATAATAAACCGTCGGTTCCCTATGGAACCGGCGGTTTGATCCTTTGCCGGCGATTGATAACGGTCGGCGCAATAACTCGAAATGAGGAAAACTGATGAAAATAGATTTTGTGATTCCGTGCCTGCTGGGCCTTGAAAAGCTCATTGCCGATGAAATGAAAGACCTCGGTGCGGAAAATGTCGTCTCCGAAAACGGACGGGTTCTCTTCAGCGGAGATGAAAACCTGCTGGCGAGAGCCAATATCTGTTCCCGATATGCCGAGAGAATCCAGATCCTTGTCGGCACCTTTGAGGCCGTGACCTTTGAGGAACTGTTTCAGGGCACGAAGGCTCTCCCCTGGGAGCAGTGGATCGGCGCCTACGATACTTTCCCGGTCAAGGGCTATTCCTTGAATTCGGCACTTTTCAGCGTCAGCGACTGTCAGTCGATTATCAAAAAAGCGGTGGTTGAACGCCTGAAGTCCAAGTATAATATTTCCTGGTTTGAGGAAACAGGCCCCCTTTATCAGATTCAGTTTTCCATCATGAAAAATAAAGTCAGCCTGCTTATTGATACCTCGGGCTACGGTCTGCATAAAAGAGGCTACCGTCTGGAAGCCAACGGGGCGCCGATCAAGGAAACCCTTGCCGCTTCGCTTTGCTGTCTGTCGCGCCTGAGACCCTATCACACCCTCTATGATCCCATGTGCGGTTCGGGCACGATCCTGATTGAGGGAGCTATGCTCGTCCATAATATGGCGCCGGGCGTGAACAGACACTTCACGGCAGAAAGATGGCAGAGCATTGATGAAAGTGTGTGGAACACCGAACGGGAGAGAGCCAGAGATCTTGTTCTGCGAGACTCTTCGTTTGTGTGCTACGGCTCGGATATCGACCAAAAAAGCCTGGATGTTGCCCTGGAAAATGCCAAGAGAGCCGGCGTGGAACAGTATATCCGCCTAGAAAGAAAAGATATCCGATACTTTGAACCCAAAAGCGAAAAGGGGACGGTGATCTGCAATCCTCCCTACGGCGAAAGACTGCTCGATCTCAAGGCCGCCGAAGCGCTTTATCAGACCATGGGTAAAAGGTTTCCGCAGAAAAGAGGCTGGGCCTATAATATTATCAGTCCCAGCGAGGATTTTGAGGTGTTCTTCGGCAGAAAGGCCGATAAACGCCGTAAGCTCTATAACGGCATGATCAAATGTCAGTTGTATATGTATTTTAAGTGATAGGAGAGATGCTTCATGCTTTTTATCTGTTATAGTAAATGCACCACCTGTCAGAAAGCGCAGAAATGGCTTGATGAAAAGGGGGTTGCCTATGAAATTCGCGATATCAAGGGCGATCATCCGTCCTATGCCGAGCTGGAGAGCTGGTACCGGCAAAGCGGTTTGCCCCTGAAACGGTTTTTCAATACCAGCGGTTTGCTCTATAAATCTATGGGGCTCAAGGACAAGCTGCCACAGATGAGCGAGCAGGAACAGCTGGAGCTTCTCAGCACAGACGGTATGCTGGTCAAGCGGCCGATTATCGTCAGTGAGAAGGGGATTTTCACCGGCTTCAAAGAGAAAGAGTGGGAAACGCTACTCTGAGCATCCGTAGCCGACTGCGGAACTTTATATTAGGGGACTTTTCGTTCAATAAAAAGAGGGATACTTACTTCGGGAGGAACATCTCATGAAAAAAACTGCATTACGAATGATTGCCTTGGTTTTATCGGCGGTTGCTTTATTTTCCTGTTTTGCCGTGCCGGCAGGCGCTGCTGCGCCGAAATACTGCGACGATTTGCCGATCGTTTACATAAAAGGCGCCAGCCGTATCGTATATGATGAGGCGGGCAATGAAGTTTATCCCATCAAAGGAGAACTCAGCGACGCGATCCTCGAACATTCCGATGAGCTCCTGGTCGCTTTTAATAAGAGTATGCTTTCTCAGAACTGGGACTATTACTGCGACAAGCTGGTGGAGATTGTCTCCGCTATCTATGAGCCGGGAACCCTGGACTGCAACGGTGAGGCCAGAAACGGCACCCATGCCGAAGCCAACCCCGCGCCCAAGGTGAAATACAGCGAATATGTGATGGCTGACTATATTTTCAACCATGACAGCCGCCTGGATCCCTGTGCCGTTGCCGCGGATCTGCAAGCTTATATTCAGCAGGTGCTCGCCGCCACCGGCAAGAAAAAGGTTAACCTTGTCAGCCGCTGCTACGGCTCCAATATCGCCGCGGCCTATCTTACCCTTTACGGCTCCGATCTCATCGACACCTGCGTCATGTATGTCCCGGCCACCAAAGGCGCTCTCGCCACATCGGAGGGCTTTGCCGGCAAGATCAAGTTCGACCCGGATATGCTGGCCT
>JAQXMV010000025.1 GCA_029013165.1 Oscillospiraceae bacterium
CATGACCCACCACGGTCTTGCCGCACACATGGAGACGGAGCCGTCCATCACCTTTGCTTTCCCCATGGATAACTATATGGATGTGGCCGAGGCTTTCGCCTCCTGGGGCATACACTATGCCTTCACCGGACATTTGCACACCAATGATATCGCCTGCACCGTCAACGACGACGGCGAAGTGCTTTACGACTGCGAAACCGCATCTCTCACCGGCTATCCCTGCACCTACCGCGAAATGACCGTCAAGACCTATGCCGACGGCGAAAGCGAAATGAGCTACTCCTCCGTCAATTTCGACGCCGAGGAAAAAATGGTTTATGACGGTGTGACCTATGAGAACAACACCTACAAAAAGAAGGCCTTTGCCCTGTGCTTCGGCGGAAATGTCAGCAGTGACGGCGAGCCCTCCTGCGGAGATTTCCTGCTGGAAATCGTCAAGTCCTTCCTTGGCGGATATATCGAGGACATCAAGGAGGCCGGCAGTATCGAGGCTTTCCTGAAAACCATGAACCTCGACCTGGAGGCCCTTATCGGCGGTTTCCTGGAGCCCTACATCGGTCAGGGCATCAAAGTCGGCGGCTATAACATTTTCAGCGTCGACAACATCATGTGGTTTGTCAACGATCTGCTCGGTCAGGTATATGACCTTTATATCAAGGATCCCGACGCCCTTTACAGCGTGATCGGCAGTGTCATTGATCAGCTTCTTGCCATTCCCGTTTCCGAATATCCCTGCACAGAGTTCATGGATTCTTTAGGCTTCGGCGACAAGAATAAGCCCGGTGATCTCGGCGACTGCATCTTCAGCGCCATGGCCGATTGGTACGGCGGCAACGAAGACGCGGCAAAGGATAAATTTCTGCAGGACGCCATCGCCAATTTTGAAGAGGGTACCCTTGTTGAAACCGTCTTTAACAAGCTCATTGATCTGCTGATCGGCGATCTGATTGAGGACGCCATTCTCTCGAAGTTGGAAATCAGACTCGATAAGCTCTTCAACGACGATGAGATCGGCAAGCGCTTAGGCGAGGGCATCAATTACCTCCTCAAGTATGTCCTGCGCGGCGATTTTACTTATATGAATCTTGTCAATACCATCTTTGAGCTCGGCGTTCTGCCCTATAAGAGCATTTACGATATTCTGGATCAGGAGGTTATGCAGAAATACCTCACCTTCAGTCAGATGGAGGGCGTAGGCGCTTACATTGCCTTTGTTCTCAATGACTTCACCAGTGACGAGAATCCCGCTTTCAAGGGCGACTACGATATCGTTTACAGCACGGTAGCCATAACCCCCGAAGCCACGAGAGAAAACTACCGTCTGCCCACTATGGTCAGCGTCACTCTCGGCGAGGAGAAAAACACCAGCGCCTATATCAACTGGTTCTCCAAATCCACCGTCAGCGGCGACATCGAGATTTATAAATCGGAGGCCATGCCGCAATTCAAGGGAATCCCCACAGACAAGGCCGACTTCGGCATCGACATCAAAACGGAACAGGTCACACGATCTTTCCCCGGCATTGATATCGGTATCATGGGCTTTATTACCTATAACTTCAAAATGAACCGTCACACCGTCACCCTGACGAATCTGGAACCCGGCGCTACCTATTATTACCGTGTCGGCTCTGCCGCACACGGCTGGTGGAGCGAGCCTGCGAAGCTCACCGTAGCCGACGCGAGCAAGAACACCACTTTCATTCACACGGCCGATCCTCAGTCACAGAGTCAGCCGCAGTATGAGAGAGCCTGGGCCAATGTACTGAAAGCTGCTTTCAGTAACAATCCCGACATCGACTTCATCATCAATACCGGTGATCTCGTTGACCACGGCGACAACCAGAAGCAGTGGGCATGGATGTTCAATACCGCTTCCGACAGTCTCATGAACACCTATCTGATGCCGGCCACCGGCAATCATGAGGGCAAGGGTACCAACGCAACGGTCAATAATTTCACCCTGCCCAATGTTCCGCAGCAGGACACAACAAGCGGCGTATACTATTCTTTCGATTATAACAACACCCATTTTGCCGTGCTCAACACCGAAGATCTCGGCAAGGACGACGGCCTTTCCGAGAAACAGCTCCAGTGGCTGAGACAGGACATGACCGTCAGTGACGCACAGTGGAAGTTTGTTGTTCTCCACAAGGCCCCCTATTCTCAGGGCTCACACTATGATGATGACGATGTCTGTGCCATCCGTTCACAGCTGGGCGTTCTGATGCCTGAGCTTGGCATCGACATAGTCTTCCAGGGTCACGATCATGTTTACATGAGAACCGGTTCTCTCGTCGACAATAAGAGAACGGCCTACGACAGCCAGTATCTCAATTTCGGCGGCAAGGTTTACCGCGCTCAGGTTCAGCCCACCGGTACTACCTATGTCATTTCCGGCACCTGCGGCGTGAAAACCTACATTCAGAATGATCCCACCCTCACCGATGAGTTCTTCCCCAGAGGTGAAAAAATCCTCAGCGTAGACGCACCGATGTATTCCGAGGTAAAAATCGTTGACGGTATTCTCTACTTTGACGCTTATACCGTTACCGACGAGGGCGTCACCGCCGTTGACAGCATTGCCATTCAGAAAGACACCGCCCAGGGCGATGTGGCAGAAGGATATACGCCTCCTGCCGACGACAACAATGAAGAAGAGGACAGATACGCTTCCTTCAAGGAGTTCCTCAACACCCTGCTTAAAATCATGACGGTGATTGTGAACATCATCAGAATCTACTTTGTCCCCTCGGTGAAATAAATCATCTAAAAGGACATTTTTCGACAAACTGCGACAGCGGCAACCGATGAAAACGGTTGCCGCTGGGTTTATATAGAAACAGCCGCTTGACTTTTCTTAATCATTTTTAACGATACAATCGTTGACAATTTCGTCACAATTTGTTAATATTGTACATAGTAATCCCTATTTGAAAGGTTTGATATATATGAATTACACCGAGCTCCAAATCCCCTGCGGAACCATCCGGGGCATAGAGCAGGAAAACTGCCTGGAATTTCGCGGCGTCCGCTATGCCCGCGCAGGCAGGTATGAAAATCCGGTCAAAGAAACCTCATGGCAGGGTGTTTACGATGCCACGGCGTTTGCGAACTGCTGCTGTCAGCACCGCGCCTTTGACGACGACGCCAAGGTCAATCCCTTTTATCATCATGAATTCCGAGAGGGACAGACCTTCCTTTACGGCGAGGACTGCTTCTTTCTCAATATCTGGACGCCGAAAAAAGCGGAAAAGGCTCCCGTGCTGATTTTTATTCACGGCGGCAGCTTCACCGGCGGCAGCAGTGACGAGCAATATATCAACGGCTCCGTTCTGGCAGAAAAGGGCGTGATTACCGTTGCCATGAATTACCGCCTCGGCCCCTATGGTTTCTGCGCCCACAAGGAGCTGAAAGAAAAATACGGTGTCGGAGGGAATTTCGGCCTTTACGATCAGAGCACGGCCATCGAGTGGGTGATCGAAAACATCGCTTCTTTCGGCGGTGATCCGAATAACATCACCCTGATGGGTCAGAGTGCCGGCGCCATGAGCGTTGACATCCACCTGAATAATCCCATGCTCAAGGGCAAAATTGCCGGCGCCATTCTCCTGAGCGGAGCCGCCCTGCAGAGATTCGTCCTCAAGCCCCGTACCATAGAAAAATGTACACTGTTTTGGGATAAGATCATGCAAAATGCCGGCGTCTCTTCCATGGAGACGCTCAAAGGCATTGACGCCAAAAAGCTCTATTACGCCTGGCTCAAAGCCTGCAAGGAGGACAAGTTCAGCGCGCCCTGCACTTTCCCGGTTTATGACGGGGTGATTCTTGAGCGCAGCACCTTTGATCTGGAGCATATCCCGGATATTCCCTATATGATCGGCTCCACCTGCACGGACATGATTCCCGTTGCCCTGGAGGGAATCAACAAAAAGTGGGCTAAATATGTCCGGAAGCATCACAAAAACCCCTGCTATCTCTATAATTTCAACCGGTTCCTCCCCGGCGACGATATGGGCGCCTGGCATTCGGCGGATCTGCTTTATCTCTTCTCCACGCTGGATAAGAACTGGCGGCCTTTCGAGGAAATCGACTATGTGATCTCTCAGCAGCTTTCCGATGCGGTGGCGGCTTTCGCCAAGACTAAAAATCCTAACTGTCCCTCTCTCCCCCACTGGGAAGCCGATTACCGAAAACCGATGTCCTTTTGCGAGGATTCCCGCTGCGCCCCGTGGAGGACAAAGGACAACATCAAATACACCCTGACCGGGAAAGGAAAAACAATTTAATGGCAAAGTTTCATCATATTTTCACGCTCTCGGAGGAATCCGACAGTTACCGGCTTTATACCTGCGACGAAAACAAAATCCGGCTGGATTTCATCAGCGAAAGCTGTATCCGGATAGCCCTCTGGAAAAACCGGCAGGACATGCTTCCCACCTTCTGCGTCGCGCCCGGCAACGCCGACCTTTTCACAGGCAGAGACAAGCTCAGCACAGAGGGCTTTCCTCTCTGCACCCCTGCCGTTCACTGTGACGGCTTATTGGAGAGCTTTTCCCTCCCCTGCGGTGTGGATATTACCCTGAACCGAGAAAATTTCCTGCTGCAATACAGCAAAAACGACCAGGTGATATTTGCCGACCGAAAGCCTCTCGCTTATAACCTGGAGGGCGAATTCGGCCGGGGCAGCTTTCATTATGTCACCCGCCAAGAAACGGAAAAGATTTTCGGCCTGGGAGACAAAGGCGGCGCCCTGAATAAATACGGCAGATCTTTTCGCATAGACACCTCGGACGCTATGGGCTATGACGCTGAAACAAGCGATCCCCTCTATAAACACATACCGTTCTATATCTGCGAAAACGAGGTAGCCTGCTACGGTATTTTTTATGACACGGCCGCCAACTCCTATGCGGACTTCGGACGGGAAATCAACAACTACTATCCCCCTTATAAATATTTCCAGACCGAGGACAACTGTCTGGTTTATTATGTCTTTTTCGGCACGAAGCTGTCGGTTCTGCAGCAGTTCGCGCGGCTGTGCGGCAAACAGCCGCTGCCGCCGAAATGGAGCTTCGATTACTGCGCCAGCACCATGGCCTATACCGACGCACCCGACAGCGAGCAGCAGTTTGAGGGCTTCCTCGAAAAACTGGAGGAATACGATCTGCTCTGCAGCGGTTTTTATCTCTCCTCGGGCTATACTTCCATCGGTGACAGACGCTATGTTTTCAACTGGAACCGCGACAAATTTCCCGACCCGAAACAGTTCGTAGAAAAATTCAATCAGCACTATATCCGCATCATTCCGAATATCAAACCGGCGTTTCTGCAAAGTCACCCTCTTTACGATGAAATTGCCCAAAAGGGCTATTTCATTAAAAACGCTGACGGCTCTCCCTTTGTCACCGAGTTCTGGGACGGTCTGGGCAGTTATCTTGACTTCACCAACAGCGAAGCCTGTGACTACTGGGGTGAAAAGGTGAAAGAAAGTCTGCTGGACATGGGCATGGTCTGCACATGGAACGACAACAACGAGTTTGACATACGCGACGGCGGCGCCGTCGCCGAGGGCTTCGGCGACGGCAAGGTCAGCGCCTGCGCCATACGCAGTGTTCTGACCTATCTGATGGTCGCTTCCTCCTATCAGGCACAGATCAAGGCCTATCCTCAGCTAAGGCCTTTTCTCTCCACCCGCAGCGGCTCCATCGCCGTCAGGCGCCTGGCACAGACCTGGTCCGGCGACAACCGCACCTGCTTTGCCGATCTTCGTTACTGTCACAATATCGGCCTTACCATGTCCCTGTCCGGCCTTTATTTTTACGGTCACGATTTAGGCGGCTTCCACGGAGAAATGCCCTCGAGAGAGCTTCTTCTGCGCTGGCTTCAGCACGGCGTTTTTGAGCCTCGCTTCACCATACATAGCTGGAACGCCGACAATTCCGCCACGATGCCCTGGAGCTATCCCGACATCATGCCGGCAGTGAAAAAACTCTTCGATCAAAGAAAGAGATTTTTGCCCTATCTTTATCATTGCGCCTATGACGCCGTAGAAAACGAGATTCCTCTCAACGCGCCGCCCCTGCTCTATTATGACGATGCCGAGCTTGCTTCTCAGAATGACTGCATGATGGTGGGCAGAGATGTTTTGGCGGCCTTTGCCTTTGACGAAGGCATCAACCGCGTCAGGGTCTATCTGCCCAAAGACGACAACTGGTACGGCGGCAATCGGCTGTATCCCGGCGGTACAACCGTCGATCTTACTATTCCCCCCGAAGAAGAAACGCCCTGCTTTTTCAGAAGCGGCAGTATCGTTCCCACCGACGAGAACGGCGTCGGTTTCACCGTTTATCCCCTCGAAAAGGGACGCTTTACCGGCGAATACTTCGACGATGACGGACTGAGCTTCGCTTATCAGAAAAACGAATGTGTGCATTTGCATTTCACCGTCGACTGTGATGCAGATACCGTTTGCGTTCATTGGTGCAATAGCGGAAAAACGCCCTTTGTGCCGAAGCTTCGCCTGTGCGGCGCGGACAGCAGACAACTCGTAATCAAAGAATAAATTGTATTTACAAGGAGAATCCCTATGAACGAAAACAACAGCACCCACGGCATCAAAGCCGTGGACAAAATCGGATACGCCCTCGGCGATATGGGCGGTATTCTGACCTTTTCTCTGGTCAATTCTTTCCTGACCATGTTTTACACTGATGTTCTGGGCATCGCCAATGCCTCCATCACCGTCCTGATGCTCGTGGCGAGAATCTGGGATGCCGTCAATGACCCCATGTGGGGTGCCTTCATTGACTCGCGCAGAGCCACCAAATACGGCCGGTTCCGTCCTTATATTCTTTTTGCCTCCATACCGCTTGCGATTTCCGCTTTTCTCATGTTCTTCAAAATCCCCGGTCTCACAGAAAGGCAATATCTGATTTATGCCTACTTTACCTATATTTTCTACGGCATGATGTACACGGGCGTGAATATCCCCTATGGCTCTTTAGCTTCCGTGATCACCGACGACACCATGGAGCGCTCGTCCCTTTCCATGTGGCGATCCGTGGGCGCAGGCGTCGGCGGTCTGCCGGCGCAGATTCTGCTTCCGATGTTTGTCTATACCTCAGTCATAGCAGCCGATGGTAAAACGATCAAGGTCCTTGACGGCAATAAGCTCAGCATCGCCGTTCTGTGTCTCTCTCTGCTGACCGTTGTCACCTATTTTGTGCATTTCAAGCTGACAAAGGAAAGAGTCGCCGTCACCGCCCGTCAAAGTGAAAGCAAATACAGCCTGATCAGAAGTATGCAGATATTGCTGAAAAACAAGCCCTTTATTGCTCTTTGCGTGGTCTCCATGCTACTGATATGCTTCCAGATGTACACCCAAACCGTTTACAACTATCTTTTCAAAAACTACTTCCAGAAGCCGGGGCTTTACGGCATCGTGACCATCTGCACCTATCTTCCCATGGCCCTTTTCCTGCCGGTTATGAGCAAGCTCGTCGCTCGCTTCGGCAAGAAAGAGATCTGCTGTGCCGGCATCGCTTTTTCGGCCGTGATCAATATCATCATGTATCTGTTGGGCTTCACCGCCCTTGCGGCCAATCCTTATCTTTTCTTGGTTATGACCTTCCTTTCGGGCGCCGGCCAGACATTTCTTGTTCTGGAGGTATGGGCCATGGTCATGGATGTCATTGACTACCATGAGCTGCTTTCCGGCCGCCGTGAGGAAAGCACCGCCTATTCCTTTTATTCTTTCGTCAGGAAGCTCGGTCAGACAGCCGCCGGCGCCGGCGTACCGGCCATTCTGGCTCTCATCGGTTATAACGGCAAGCTCAGCGTGCAGCCGGCGGGCGTAACAGAAAAGCTCTACGGCATATCCACACTGGTTCCGGCTGTGATTCTCAGCCTCTTATTTGCGGTACTGTTTTTCTGCTATAAGCTCTCGAAAAAAGAGGTCGAAAAACTCGGAACACAGCTCCGTGAAACACGAAACGCCAACTGATCTCAAGGCAAAAAACTGCCCTCCCGAATTCATTTCGGGAGGGCATCAGCTTGTCGAAAAAATATTTTTCGACAAGCTGGAGACTGCCGAGAAATGATGACCGATGCCGTTTTCTTCGAGCGACAGGCGTACATAGGTACTCCAAGCGAGAAAAAACGGCAAGCATAGTGATTTTCAGCTCCATGGTTCGATACCATGGAGCTGAAAGAATCATGAAAGCAGATGAATAATTTTATCCTGTTTTTTCTGTTATCCATCACTATGCGCTCGGGCGCATTTATCGACAGTCTGATTCACCGCAGGCATTTTTGCCTGCGGTGATTTTTGCCTTTTTTGGTGGTTTTTTACAGGCAAACGCCCGGTTCAGATTATATTATA
>JAQXMV010000026.1 GCA_029013165.1 Oscillospiraceae bacterium
ACTATCGCTTTACCTGCAAAACGGGTGTAGTGTATGCTTTTGCGCTCAAGCCCTACGGCAAGTCAGAATTTAAAATCAAGTCGCTTGCCGACAGTATGGATTTGTTCCACTGTATCATAAAAAAGATTACCCTGCTCGGAAGTGATGAAACCGTCACTTTTTCACAGGATAAAAAAGCGCTTACCGTCAGAACACAGAATAAAATTCATTCAAAAATGCCGATATGCTTTAGAATTGAGGTGGATTAAATGGAAAAGAAAGAATTAAAACTAAAATTTAACTCTGTAACGGGAGATTATGAAATCAATCACAAGGGCTTTTCATGGGTAAGCGACGGCAGACGGCCGTATATTATTATCCGAAAAAAGGTCGGCAAAAAATATATCAGCACATACCGGCTTCTTGCTAGCGCACTCAAAAAGACGGTCAAAAAAGACGAAAACCGCATTGACTGCCGCTATGAAAACTATATCGCTTTCGGGAAAAAGCTGCCTTTTTCGCTTGTCTGCACGGCTGAAATAACGGGAGACAATACCGTTACCTTTTCGCTGAAAGCCGAAAATGAAACCGGCTATGATATTCAGGCGGTTTATTTTCCTGCTCCCTTTAATTCCAAAGAAAAAGGCAAAAAATCCTATCATATCAACACCGGCGGTCTTGCTGTTTATCTTATAACTTACGCAGCCGCGGAACAGGGGAAGCCCTCCTGCTCCAGGGCGGCAACGATGCGCTTGGGAATGTCGGTATTGAGAACGGATTCTTCGCCCTCCTGAATAAAGGCGTCATAACCGTACACATAAACCGGGACATCGGCGCCCGTGTGTCCGGTTGTGGTATAGACATATTCTCCGTTTTCCAGAGTAATGCCGCCGGTTTCGTGGTCGGCTGTCACCACAACCAGGGTGTGTCCGTCTTTCTTGGCATAGTCCAGGGCGGCCTTGACGGCTTCATCAAAGGAAAGAAGCGCCTCTTTCATGCCCTCGCCGTTGTTGTTGTGATTGTTCTTGTCGATGTGTGCGCCCTCGACCATCAGGAAAAAGCCGTTCTCACCGTCATCCAGCAGATCAATGGCTTTCGCCGTCATCTGAGAAAGAGTCGGCATTTCGCCGCAGTCACTGTGCCAGAGCTCACCGGTGAACTGACCGAAGGAGCGTGTGCCCTCCTCGAGGGCAGACATGGAAGCATAGTCGGTTACATAGGTAAAACCGGCATTTTCCGCCTCGCTCTGACTGCAGGTGGAGGTGGCAACACCCCAGATCAGGTCAAGATCACTCTGGATCTGCTGTCTTGTGATTTCAGAGGTGTTATTTCTGCTGCTTGTGTGGGCCGAGAAGCCGCCGGGGGTGGCTCCTCTGGTGCTGTCTGTGGTGACGATACCCGTCATCATTCCTTTGGACTTGGTGAATTCACAGAGATTCATGGGATAGCTGTTCTCGGCGTTCATATCGTCGGGATAAACGCCGACGCAGCCGTTGTTGGTTCTGACGCCGCAGGCAAGGGCTGTGGCGCCGGCTGCGCTGTCTGTGACACTGCTGTCGGCCGAAGCGGTCTGAGACTGACTCCGGACGGGGAAAGAATCCATCGTCAGGGTCATACCGGTTTCCTGCTTGGTCTTTTCGACGCTCATAATGCCCATGCCGTCGCCGATGAGCAGAATCACATTTTTGATTTTATCCTCGTCCTGCTTGGTGCTGATGCCGAAAATACTCATGAGAAACAGAAGAATCGCCATGAAAAAGCTGCTGATTTTTTCAAAGAAACTTGACATAATATTTCCTCCTTTAATGATGTCAATTCATTCTATCACGGAAAAAGAGACATATAATTACAATTCAAGAATAAGCAGAAGAATATCTGTCTGTTGTTTTATATGGAATTGCTTGCCGTTTTATGACGGTGTTGGGGGCAGTGCATGATGAAGAAAAAAGCAAAGGTTTAGATTTGCTTGCATATAGCAGTATATTCTGTGGGTTCGGTTGCTTTCGGATTTAATTTATGCTAAAATAATGGCAATCTTATGTGAGGGGAAGTATAAAATGAAAAAGGATTGTAATCAGATCGCTGACGGCAGAAATTACGGCATAGACGCTTTGCGGCTTGTGGCCATGTTCATGGTTGTGATTTTACATGTTTTAGGTCACGGCGGTATACTTGTTAAGGCGAAAGAAATGGGCGGATGGCATTATACGATTGTTTGGTTGCTTGAAATTTTTGCTTATTGCGCCGTGGACTGTTATGCACTGATCAGCGGCTATGTGGGCTATACCGATCAACCGAAACCATACCGGTATTCCAAGTACGGCACGATGTGGCTTCAGGTTTTTGTCTATTCTTTTGGCATCACGCTTTTGGCTTTTCTCTTAGGCGGCAAAACCATTACAACGGAAACTTTATTCAATGACGCTTTTCCTGTTTCCAGCAAGGCCTATTGGTATTTTAATGCTTATACACCGCTGTTTTTCATCATTCCCTGGCTGAATCATTTCATCAGAGAGAGAAGCAGACGAGAAATGAACCTGATCGTCATATTTATTATTGCAACATTCTCGTTCTATGGTTGCTTCTCAAGAAGTAAGGACACTTTCATGACAAAAAGCGGATATAGCTTCATTTGGCTCCTGCTTCTTTATTTCGTGGGTGCATGGATGAAAAAATACGCGATTCCTGAAAAAATCAAAACGAATAAAGTGATTATACGATCGCTTATTTGTTTCGCAGTCACCGCTTCTCTCAGGCCCTATGAACAGTCAATACTTGTTTCCTATATCAGTCCCACCATTCTTTTCATTGCTTTCAGTTTTCTCGTGGTTTTCTCGAAAGCAAAGCTCTGGCGTCCGGTGAAAGCGATTGTCAGATTTCTCTCGCCGGCGGCCTTCGGCGTTTATCTCATTCATTGTCAGAGAGCTATATGGGGACACTTTATTGCCGGTAAATTTGTATGGATACTGGAAAAGCCTCTGTGGCTCGTGCCTATTTTGGTCTTGGGTGTCGCGCTGGGAATCACCGTGGCCTGCCTGTTGGTCGATCGGATTCGCATTGCGGTATTCAAGCTGCTGAAAATAGATGTTCTGGCAGACAAGGTTTTCGATTTTTTGGTACACCGGTTTGTAAACTTTGCAAGAAAATCCGGACGGAAGCTGGTTTACGGAAAAGAGAAAAAAGCATCAGAAAAGAAAAGCAAAGAACCGACCGTATAAGATAGAATCCCTGTCAAATATTTGGCCCTGAAAGGGCAAATGAAACCGCCCCGGTATCACGGATACCGGGGCGGTGTACTTTTATCAAAGAGTTTTAGATGATACCGAAGAGCTTCTGCAGGGTCAGTATGATCGACTTGAAGAAGCCCAGAAACTTCTCTTTTGCTGTGGGCGTGTAGCTGAATTCAATGTTGTTTCCGTTGATTTCGCTGACAGAGCCGTTCTCGCCGATGGTCAGCACCATGTAGGAGACCTTGGCCGGTTCGTCCTCATAGAGATAGCCGATGTTGCTGTCGCTGAGCTCTGTCAGGCAGGAATAAGCGAAGAAGCCCTGATTGACATGATAGGTGGTGATCCAGTCGATGTCGTTGTCTTGGCCCACAAGGCCGACCTTGATCACGCCGTTGGCTCTCTGGTAAGGATTGGAGCAGAAAGAGCCGATGATCACATCTTTGCCGTCGATCTTCCTGGAATAATTGATGAAAGAAACCATGCAGTTGCCGTTGGCAGAAAGATCGAGATCTGCCTGGAATTTGCTCCAGGAGTGACCGCCGTCGGTGCTGTCGGCATAGGCCACGAAGTCATGGGCGTTTCTGGCGAACATTCTCAGGCTGCCGTCGGGCAGGGAGACGATCTGTGCTTCGCTGGTTTTGCCCAGAGCTGAACGGACGGAGGTTTCGCTGCCTCTGGTCCAGGTGAGGCCGTTGTCATCGGAATAAATCGTGCTGACATTTTCGCCGCCCACATTGTCATAGACGCAGAAGATGATTCTCTCTTTGCCCTGATATTCGGTGACGAAACCTCTGCCGGGGCCGATGCCGAGGAAGCCCTCGTTGTCATTTTTCACCTGCCGGGAAAGGATCACCGGTGCGCTCCAGGTTTTGCCGTTGTCGTCGCTGTATTTCATAACAAGATAAGTGGTCAGATAAACGGACAGATCTGCACCCTGATAAAAGACATTCTGCTGTACCTGCTCATCACTTCCGTTCTGAGCCATCATGAGGGCTTCGCCGTTTTGATAAAGGCGATACTGCTCATCGACGGTGTAGGTGGTGGCGGTGTTGTCGCTGCGGGTGAGGACGGGTGCAAAGCCGTCGGTGAAATCACCGATATAATAGGGGAAATTATTGAACTGGGCGCTGTTGGGTCCCTGTGTCAGGCCGAGATAACGCTTGCCGTCCACGGTGAGATAGCCGGTGCCGGTTTTGGTGGTGGGATAGCCGCCGCCCGAGGGGAACATATCCGTGATCAGGAAAATTCTGCCGGTGGTCTTTGACTGGGCGATAGCGGAGTCAATGAAAGAGGCGCTGGTCTTGTCGGTGACGCCGTCGGCATAATCGTCGAAGCGATTAATGACGGTGTAGTCCCAGCCGCTGTAGCCGTCGGGAGAAATGGCGGTGAGGGTGTCGATATTCTGGGGGGAGTCGCTGCCGTGACCGTAGCGCATGTCAGCGGCGGCGATGACCGAACCGTCATTGAGCGTATAGATGGCGGGGATACGGTAGGTATCCGAGGAAAGGGTGCCGGGGGCGAAGGGCTGCTCATAGCCTGCCGCTGCCGAGAGGCCGAGACAGCTCAGCAGCATGACGGCCGCCAGCAAAAGCGCGAATGTTTTTTTCATGTTTTCTGTACCTCCTATAATTTGTTTACTTTCTTGCCTACAGTCTAACATTTTTTACCGAAAAAATCAAGATACCCGTTCGAAAAATCAAAATAGGTATTGATAGACAAAAAAAGTGAGTTGTGTGCCTGTTTTTTGTGTTATTTTTCTGATTTTAGCGCAGGAAAGTGTTGACAATTTAGGTTGAATTTGATATTATATAAGCGAATATAAATATTGTTTCTTTTGTCTTTAAAAATAAAGAACATCTTTTTATTTTAATTTCGGTAAATTCAGTGCATGTTTATGCACTTTGTTTAATAAAAAAGGAGGATTTCAACATGAAAAACAAAACCAAAACGGCCAAAAAACTGCTGTCGCTTGTTTTGTCACTGCTCATGGTGATCACGGCTGTGCCGATGGCGATTCTTCCCGCCGGTGCGGCAGGAGAGGTGACGATCAACACCACCGGCTCAACAAGCGGTGTCGTTGTCATCGGCGGCAACAGCAGATGGTCAAACAGTACGTTTAACATCGTTAATGACCAGGAGGCGGGTAATACCTCTGCAGGTATTATTTCGTATGACATTTCGTCTCTTCGGGGGAAGAAAATCACTTCCGCAAAGTTTACGGCAGTAGTTGATTCTGTTGATAGCGACAATCAGCCGACGGGCTTTTTCTATTCAACATCATCTGCTTGCGCGACTTATGTAACGAGCGGCGGTAAAGAGACGCAGAATGTCGGCGGTAATACCGGCGCCGGCGTTATCGGCTGTAACAGTCTTCTTTCAAAACTCGGAACAACCAGCTCTCACAAGTTCGGCGAAAGAAGTTCTGCCGGCACATCTACATTTGATATAAAGAATATTGTTCAGCGTCTTGCGGACGGCAACGTTTCAACTCTTTATGTTATCGTTGCCAAAACCAAGGCCGGCGGTAAGGGTAGTACGGGCGGTTGGACCGACACAAAGGTCAGACCTGCCGCACAGGCTCTTTATGTAACGGCAGAAGATAAGCCGGCTGCGTTTACAGATACTGCTTACGGTTCTGTTGACTGGACGACTCCCGCAATCACCACCGTTCACGGTTCGTTCTATAACGATAATGATAATGTAACCGATGCAGAATATGCCCAAATTTATCAAAACCTTATCTATGCCGAAAACGCTGTCGATTATAACAATGCGGCGGCCGGTACAGGTATCGGAAATAATAAGAATTCCAACGATCCGTTCGACGGAAACGATAAGGTTTACGGCGTGAGAAGAATGTATTATCCCACGGTCGTCATGCTTTATGACGGTCAGACGACGCCTAAATTCGGCTCAATGTTCATGATCGATCCGAACACCAAGCCCTGGAACTGGGGTTGGGGTAACATCAGAGCTTTCTCCGCAGGCTTCAGCGGCAATCAGGATGCGCTGACCTTTACCGGTAACTGGAGAGGCGCAGACGGCAGCATGAACAACCAGTGGAACTATATTGGTCACGGAGATTCGGATGTTACATCCTACGATCAGAGCAATGGTTATTATAATACCGGCTCAGGTGATATCAGATATTTCTCCAATATTATTACTTACCAGGGTTCAGATTTTTCCGCAGGCTATAAAACAATTACGCCTTCGTTCTTTAACAGAGTAGGTCATGATGCCGGAAATAGTTATATGACCTATGATTCAGTCAAATCTGTTTATGTCCTCAACTATAAGAAGGCACTTGACAAGATTGCCGAAATGAAGACATTTATGAATTCGTTTAATCAGAATGACTGGACGATCAAATCGGTCAATGCATTTTATACGGCAATCAACAACCTTGTTCAGTTTAACCCTTCGGCCTTGAAGTATGATTACGCTTCTAATACCGCCTCCGCAGTACAAGCTGCCGCCAATGATATGGACAGCCTTATTGCTGCTGTCGATACGGCAAAGGCAAATCTGAGACATGGTGTAACATTTGTATTCGCTAACGGAACAACTCGGGTTTATGAAGTTGCAGACGGCGGTTCCGTTACGGCACCTGCCAACACGGCAACTTATATCGAGACTTCCGGCAATACGCACACAAGACACACTTATTCGTGGAACGGGGCTGCAACTAATGTAAAGACAAATCTTACAATTTCGGAAGTTGATACAACGGAAAGCGTTCCTTGTAACTTTGTAAGAACATCAACGAAAACAGAACAGTCCTGTACCGATCAGGAAGTAGCGATCTTTACTTGTTCGAACACAGACGGCTTCACCGGCTGCGGCGCAACAGAAGAAAGAGTCATGAATCCCGCCCTCGGACATGACTTCACAGAGCAAGTGATTGACGACGCTCACCTGAAAACAGCCGCCACCTGCACAGCGAAAGCAGTTTACTATTATGACTGTTCAAGATGTGATGTAATGGGAACAGAAACCTTTGAATACGGTGAACTTGCTGCTCATACACCGGGCGAATGGGTTGTGGACACCGATTCCGACTGCACAACTGCCGGCAGCAAGCATCAGGTTTGCTCAGTCTGTGGCGCAACCATCGCAACCGATACAATCCCGGCAAAGGGACATACCCTTACTCATCACGAAGCAAACGCCGCAACCTGCACAGTTGCCGGTAACAGCGAGTACTGGACTTGCTCGGTTTGTAACAAGCTGTTCTCCGATGCAACCGGTACAACTGAAACAACACTTGCTGATGTTACAATCCCCGCAACAGGTGCACATACCGGCGGAACTGCCACCTGCCAGCAGAAAGCTGTCTGCGAAGTCTGCGGTCAGGAATATGGCGAGCTCGGCGCACACAGCCTTAAAGCCGTTGCAGAAGTTCCGGCAACTTGCGGAACCGCCGGCGTAAAGGCTCACTACGCTTGTACACTTTGCGGCGCAAAATTCATGGACGCTGACGGTAACACAGCCGCAACAGACTCCGATCTTGCGATTTCCGCAACAGGCGAACACACATGGACTTACACAACAAACGGCGAAGCCGACCACACCAAGACCTGCTCTGGTTGCTCTGCAACACAGACGGAAGCCCATACATGGGTTGCCGGCGAGGTTAAGACTCCGGCCACCTGTACAGAAACAGGCGTACAGGCTTATTCCTGCTCTCTTTGTAACCAAGCAAAGGATCAGACAATCAATGCACTCGGTCATAATTTCACCGAGCAGATTGTTGATGCCGATCATCTGAGATCAGCAGCAAACTGCCAGTATGCAGCTACCTATTGGTATGGCTGCTCAAGATGTGACGTGAAGTCAACCGATACATACTTCTCGAACGGCGGCAAGGATGCATCCAACCATACCGGTACATTCCGTGATGTTGCCGGTCAGCCTGCAACCTGCTATCAGGATGGTTGGTCTGATTATCAGATTTGTAACGGCTGTAATCAGCCAGTAGGATATACAGTTTATAAAAAGACTGCTCATACGTTTGAAACGACCACTTCAAAGGGCAACGGCACACATTCACAGATTTGTTCTGTATGTAGAGACGCCAATCGCCCGGTTTATGAGTATACTGCTGACTGTACCTACACATGGGTAGTAGACAAAGACGCCGACTGCGGCAACGGCGGAACCAAGCATCAGGAATG
>JAQXMV010000027.1 GCA_029013165.1 Oscillospiraceae bacterium
GATAACATCAGAAAGGAAGCTAAAGAATACATCGCTGAAATTAAAAAGAATATGCTTTGCCCGGCTTCGGAGAAAAAGAGCATGGTCAAGGATTTTCAGAATATGATTTTTGATTACATCGAGGAAAACAGCATCACAGACATTGCCGAAGTATATCAGCAATTCGGTGCACCGAAAGAAATCGCAAGGCAGCTTTTATGCGACATAGATTCTCAGCATGTCAAAAAAATGGTGAACATCAGAAAGGTGGTCATTGTGGCTGCGGTCATTGTCTTATCTATGATGCTGTTTACATTGATCATTGAACTGGTTGATGATCATAATTTGAATGAAGGATATATTGTTGAGGAACTCATTACCGAACCTGAAGAAAGAACGCAAACCAATCTTGATTACACACAGGAGGTAATATCATGAAAAAAATATCCGCATTACTTTTTTCACTGTTGATGATACTCGCTTTATCCGTCAATACCTTTGCCGTTGCCGGCACCGATGACATTCCCGCCGAAACGAACACGGTCTATTTTGAGGACGGTTCCTATATGGTGACGGAAATCATGACGGAAAACACGGCGAGAGCAACACAGACCAAAAGCGGTAGCAAAGTCATAAGTTTTTACAGTGGCGACGATGAGATTCAATGGTCCGCCACTCTCAGGGGTACTTTCTCCTATACCGGCAGCTCCGCTACCTGCACGGCTTCCAGCATTACCTATACGATATATGATTCGAAATGGAAGATTCCCACGGCAACCGCCTCAAAAAGCGGCAACACGGCCACCGGTCATGTAGTAGCTAAAAAATACTTTCTCGGAATTGCCACAAAAACCGTTGAAAGAGATATCACTCTCACCTGCAGTGCCACAGGTACTCTCTCATAAATCTTCATCCATTTAATTCTTTGGGTTTTGTAATGAGCAAGGCTGCAGCAAGCCGGAACCGACCGACTGCTGCAGCCTCATATTTTTTGCCGGCTGCCCGGGTGTTTTGTTTCGTCCGATATTGTCAGCATATACCGATCAGGGGAGTCGTATAAAATGCTTACGATGTACAGAATATGGCGTTCCATTTCAAGAACGATGTTCAGAATGTTTCGCTTTTTCATCAGACTGTAATGCGCTTTTTCCACCGTTGACAGATGATTCTCCGGGTGTTAGAATAAAGGAACTGACTGTAAGGAGTGTTACGATGAAAAAGAAAAAGATAATCCTTCCCGTGGCAGCGGCAGCGCTCACGGCCTTTGCCGCCTGGATGATTTATACCAATGTGGCGATTGCCGTCACGGAATACACCCTGAGCTTTCGCTCGCTGCCCTCTGCCTTTGACGGCTTCCGGATCGCTCAGGTCTCCGATTTTCACAACACCGAATCAGCCTGCAGGGCAATCGTTGACGGAGTGCGAAAAGCCGAACCGGATATGATCGCCATCACCGGCGATATCATCTACTCACGGAATGTTCAGATCGACTGCGCCCTTGAACTGGTGGGTGAGCTTTCGGAAATCGCGCCCTGCTATTATGTGACGGGAAATCACGAATCCCGTCTGACCGATGAGGAACTGGAGCGACTGCTGACCGGAATCCGGGAGAGAGGCGCCACGGTGCTGCGCGGCGAAGAGAAAATCGTGACCAAAGACGGTGCGAATATTTCCGTTCTGGGCGTTGACGACCCCGACTTTTTCGGCGATGCTCTTTTCTCGGTGGATATCACCGCTGAGGAAATAAGCAGTAAGCTGACAGAGGGGAATTTTTCCGTCCTCCTTTCCCACAGACCGGAGTTTTACGATGAATACAAAAAATCCGGTGTGAATCTTGTCCTGGCGGGACACACCCACGGCGGTCAGGTGAATCTGCCTTTTTTAGGCGGTGTTCTTGTGCCGGATCAGGGCTTCTTTCCCGAATATGACGCCGGCCTTTTCCGGGAGGATGACTTTGCCATGGTGATCAGCCGCGGACTGGGCAACAGCGTGATGCCTGTCCGGTTTAATAATCAGCGTGAAGTGGTGATCATTGAGCTGAAGAAAGAACCCTGATCAGCGGACATTTTTATATGATGATCGTTTCGCCCTCGGCTTCATGAGCCGAGGGCGTAGCTTGTCGAAAAAGTATTT
>JAQXMV010000028.1 GCA_029013165.1 Oscillospiraceae bacterium
AACTTGTACCACTGCCGGCCTTGAAAAAAGAGTTTGCGCAAATGATATAACCCATGTTCAGACAAGAGATATCCCGGCAACAGGTCACACTGCAGAAACCATAATAGGTACACCTGCAACTTGTGAATCTGACGGACTTTCCGACGGTGAAAAATGTGCAGTCTGTGGTGAAATCCTTGTCACTCAAGTAAAAATTCCCGCCAAAGGTCACACCTACGGTGAATGGAATGAGCTTCTTCCGGCCACCTGTCAGGAGCGTGGCTTCAATGCCCGCGTTTGCTTGAACTGTGGCACCATGGATCGCGAGATTATCCCGGTTCAAGACCATAAGGACGATGACGGTGACGATTATTGCGATTGGTGCGGTTCTTTTGTCGGCGAGGTTCCCGATTTTCCCGATATCGACGACTGCTCCTGCAACTGCCATAAGGGCGGCCTTGCCGGCTTCTTCTTCCGCTTGATCAACTTCTTCCAGAAGCTCTTCGGTCAGAATAAGGTCTGCGCCTGTGGTGCCTCTCACTAACTGTCATTTTCACTTCTCACCCATAGCCCCCATGGGGCAAAAACTCCCCGGCGCAGCCGGGGATCTTTTTTCGCGAAAAAATGTCCCGACCCCGGACAAAGTCTTTACTTTTCCTCAAATCTGTGCTAAAATAAACCGATTATGATTCTACGCGCTGTCCGGCGCGACCACGGAGGAATGAAAAATGCTTTATACAAGTACACGAGACAAAAGCGTAAAGGTTTCATCGGCTCAGGCTATCGCTCAGGGTATCTCCAAGGACGGCGGCCTTTTTGTCCCCGAGTCAATCCCGGCCATTGACAGCTCCTTCATTGATTCCCTCGTCGGGAAAAGCTATATCGAAAGAGCCGAAAAGGTGCTTTCCCTCTATCTGACGGATTATACCCCTGAGGAGATCCGCGCCTGCGTTTCCGGCGCCTATGCCCCCGGCAAATTCAGCAGTGAAAAAATCGCTCCCGTCAAGACGATTGCCGCCGGTGAAAATATCCTCGAGCTGTGGCGCGGCCCCACCTGCGCTTTTAAGGATATGGCGCTTCAGCTCCTGCCTTATCTGCTGACCACCGCCGCCAAAAAGACCGTTGCCGACAAGACGATCGTCATTCTCGTCGCCACCTCCGGTGACACCGGTAAGGCGGCTCTCGAGGGCTTCAAGGATGTTCCCGGCACCAAGATTATGGTCTTTTATCCCAATGACGGCGTCAGCCCCATGCAGAAGCTCCAGATGACCACCCAGGCCGGTGAAAATGTCAGCGTCTGCGCCATTCACGGCAACTTTGACGACGCACAGAACGGTGTGAAAAAGATCTTCACCGATCGGGCTGTGGCAGAAAAGCTGGAGGAAAACGGCATGATGTTCTCCTCGGCGAACTCTATTAACTGGGGCAGACTGGTTCCGCAGATCGTTTACTATATTTCCGCTTACTGTGACCTGATCGAACAGGGTATCATCAAAAACGGCGATGAAATCAATGTTGTGGTGCCCACAGGTAATTTCGGCAATATTCTGGCCGCTTACTATGCCAAGAGAATGGGACTGCCCGTCAAAAAACTCATCTGCGCCTCCAATGCCAATAATGTCCTGACGGACTTCCTGAAAACCGGCGTCTATGACAGAAACAGAAAATTCTATACCACCACTTCTCCCTCCATGGATATTCTCATCTCCTCCAATCTGGAGCGACTTCTCTTCCATCTCTGCGGCGAAAATGACGCTACGATCCGGGAGTGGATGGGTGCGCTCTCAGCCGAGGGTAAATATGAAATCAGTCAGAGCGTCAAGGAGCAGATCACGGCTCTCTTTGATGCCGGCTGCTGTGATGACGCCCGGACGGCAGAGACCATCGCTGAAACCTATCAGAAAGGCTATCTTCTCGATACTCATACGGCCGTTGCCGTCAAGGTCTATGAGGATTACTGCCAAAATACCGGTGACAGTACCCAGACGGTGATCGCTTCCACCGCCAATCCCTATAAGTTCTCCGCGGCCGTACTCGGAGCCGTCTGCGACGGCGTGCCCGAGGGCACCGATGAATTCAGCCAGGTGGAGCTGCTTCGCAGCAAAACCGGCGTGGAGTGCCCCGAACAGCTCGCCACCCTCAAGGGTAAGCAGCCGAGATTTACCGACTGCTGCCATAAAGAGGACATGGTGGATATGGTTTACCGTATGCTCGGAATATAAGGTGATCCTGTGTCGATTTTTGCCATTGCTGATACCCATCTGTCCCTGAGTGACGATAAGCCCATGGATATTTTCGGCGGCTGGAGCGACTATGTTCAGCGCCTGGAAAAAAACTGGCGCGCTCTGGTGGACGAGAGGGATACCGTGGTGCTTCCCGGTGATATTTCCTGGGCCATGTCTTTGGACGGTGCCGAAAAGGATTTCCGCTTTCTTCATGAGCTACCGGGGCAAAAGATTATCCTCAAGGGTAACCATGATTATTGGTGGAACACAAAAAAGAAAATGGATGCTTTTTTGGCGGAAAAAGGACTGGATACCATCAGGATCCTGCATAACTGCGCCTATCGGGTGGGAGACTTTTCCCTGTGCGGAACGAGAGGCTGGTTTTATGACGCCGAAACCGACGCGGACATGAAGGTGCTGCTGCGGGAGGTGGGCCGCCTGGAACGCTCGATTCAGCAGGCCGTTGACCTTGGCGGTGAGCCCATCGTTTTCCTGCATTATCCGCCTGCCATGCAAAATCAGATCTGCGAAGAAATATTTTCCGTTCTGGTGAAATATGATATAAAGCGGTGCTATTACGGCCACCTGCACGGTGAGTTTGCTGGCAGAAATATTTGCCAAAATGCAGAAAATGTAAAATTGTCTTTAATTTCCGCCGATTATCTCGGTTTTACGCCGAAATTAATTGAAAAAATTTAAAAAAACTATGGAAATTTGATTGCATTGCTGATATAATATATTGGTTAAAAACTACACATAGGGGAGATTCCCCGAGAATAGGAGTTTCAAAATGAGTTTAAAATCATCCAAGAATGTTGAAACAAATGTTTATGCCCTCGACATTGAGATCTCCGCTGAAGTATTTGAAGCGGCTCAGAACAAAGCATTTGCCAAGCAGAAGAACAAGATTCAGCTTCCCGGTTTCCGCAAGGGTAAGGTTACCCGCAAGGTTGCCGAAAAGTTTTTCGGCGCCGGCTGGCTTTATGAGGATGCCCTGGATCTCTGCTTCTCCGACGCCGTGGAAGAGGCTGTCAAGGAAGCCGGTCTGACCATGGTCGGCACCAAGAGCGCAGATGTCAAGGAAATCGGCGCCGCAGGCGTTGAGATGACCGTTGAGATTTTCGTCAAGCCGGAAATCGAGATCACCGAATACAAGGAGCTCAAGGCCACCAAGAAAAAGGTCGAGGCCACCGACGAGGAAGTTGACGCTAAGATCAAGGAGCTTGTTGAAAGAAACGCCCGTCTTGTTACCGCCACGGACAGAGCCGTTGAAAGCGGCGATATCACCGTGATCGACTTTGAAGGCTTTGTCGACGGTGTTGCCTTTGAGGGCGGCAAGGGTGAAAACTATGAGCTGACCATCGGTTCCGGCCAGTTTATTCCCGGCTTTGAGGATCAGATCATCGGTCACAAGGCTGAGGAGGAGTTTGATGTCAATGTCAAGTTCCCCGAGGAGTATACGCCCGAGCTTGCCGGCAAGGACGCTGTCTTTAAAGTTAAGCTCCACGAGATCAAGGTCAAGGAGCTTCCCGAGGTCAATGACGAATTTGCTCAGGACGCAGCCGACTGTGATACCGTTGACGAGATGAAGAAGAGCCTCGCCGAAGAGATCAAGACTCATAAGGAAGAGGAAAACGAAAGAGAAATCGAGAGCCAGCTTCTCGAAATGCTCGCAGAAAATGTTCAGGGCGAGATCCCCGAGGTTATGTTTGACAACGAGATCAACGCACAGATTAGAGATATCGACTACAGACTGAGCATGCAGGGTATGAACTTTGAAACCTATATGCAGTATACCGGCATGACTATGGAGCAGTACAAGGAAAACGCAATGCCTCTGGCACAGAAGAATGTCAAGGTTCGCCTTGCTCTCGAAAAGATCGCTGAGAAAGAAGCTCTCGAGATCACCGATGAGGAAATCGAGGCCGAGTACGCTAAGTTTGCCGAGCAGTACGGCATGGAAGTCGACAAGATCAAGGAAGTTGTGCCCGTTGACGGGCTCAAGGCAGATATGCTCAAGGAAAAGGCAATCAAGTTTGTCAGAGACAACGCCAAGGTGACAACGGCCAGAAAGCCCAGAGCCAAGGCCGCTGACAAGCCTGCCGAGGAAAGCGCAGAATAATCAAAAACTGCTGATTAATTAAGGTACAATTAACGCAGAATAACTATAATGGGACGGAACTGGATATTTCATCCAGTTCCCCTTACGCTTATTAACTGATTTATTAAAGGAGGCAAACAGACATGGCATTAGTTCCTTATGTTGTCGAACAGACAAACCGCGGAGAACGCCAGTATGATATTTATTCAAGACTGCTCAATGACAGAATTATCGTTCTTTCCGATGAAGTTAACGATGCGACGGCGAGCCTGGTTGTGGCTCAGCTGCTCTTCCTTGAGAGTCAGGACGCTGAAAAAGATATCAGCTTCTATATCAATAGCCCCGGAGGATCTGTCACGGCCGGTATGGCGATTTATGACACGATGCAGTATAT
>JAQXMV010000029.1 GCA_029013165.1 Oscillospiraceae bacterium
ACTATCAACCTGAAATTGAAACTGCTTCACGAGAAAAAATCATTGAAATTCAGAATGATAAGATCAGGAAACAAGTGAAACATGTTTACGAAAATGTTGAATACTATCGTAAACTCATGGATGAAAAGGGTGTGAAACCCGCAGACATTCAGACGATCGACGACATCAAAAAACTCCCATTCCTGACAAAGGCGGACCTTCGAGACGCTTATCCTTACGGACTTCTCGGTACAGACCTTAAGGACTGCGTCAGAATTCAGTCAACTTCAGGTACAACAGGCAAGAGAGTTGTCGCATTCTACACACAGAAGGATATCGACCTTTGGGAAGAATGCTGTGCCCGTGCAATCGTTGCCGCAGGCGGTACAAAAGACGATGTTTGTCAGGTTTGCTATGGCTACGGTCTTTTCACAGGCGGCCCCGGTCTTAACGGCGGTTCACACAAGGTAGGCTGTTTGACTCTTCCGATGTCGTCGGGCAATACAGAACGCCAGATCCAGTTTATGATGGACCTCAAGTCAACCATTCTTTGCTGCACTCCCTCTTATGCCGCCTATATCGGCGAATCTCTTGCAGAAGCAGGATACAAGCCCGAGGACAACAGTCTTAAGGCAGGTATTTTCGGTGCAGAGCCTTGGACAGAGGAAATGAGAAGAAATATTGAAAAGAGCCTCGGTATTAAGGCTTATGATATTTACGGCTTAACAGAAACAAGCGGTCCGGGTGTATCTTTTGAATGCTGTGAACAGAGCGGTATGCACATCAACGAAGACCACTTCTATGCCGAAATCATTGACCCCGATACAGGCGAAGTTCTTCCCGAAGGAAGCAAGGGCGAACTTGTATTCACATCGCTTGACAAAGAAGCATTCCCCCTTCTTCGTTACAGAACAAGAGATATTTGTGTTCTTTCACGCAAAAAATGTTCTTGCGGCAGAACTCATGTTAAAATGAGCAAGCCTATGGGCAGAAGCGATGATATGCTTATCATACGCGGTGTCAATGTTTTCCCGAGTCAAATTGAAACCGTTCTTCTGAACGAGGGCTATACTCCTAACTATCAGATCGTTGTTGACAGAGTAAACAACAGCGACACGATTGATATCAATGTTGAACTTGCTCCCGAGCAATTCTCGGATAAAGTCAGCGAAACTCAGGCAAGAGAAAAGGCTCTTGAGGCTGCCATGCGCACCATGCTTGGCATCGGACCGAAGGTTCATCTTGTGGCACCCAAGTCTGTTGTCCGCAGTGAGGGCAAAGCAGTCAGAGTAATAGATAAGCGTAAGCTTCACGATTAACGGAGGGATCACAATATGGCTATTAAACAGTTATCAGTATTTGTTGAAAACAAACCCGGCAAACTCTTGGATATCGTTAAGGCCCTTGCCGAAGAAGATATTAACATCCGTGCTCTGAGTATTGCCGACACAAAGGATTTCGGTATTCTTCGTTTGATCGTTTCCGATACCGAAAAGGCAAAGGCAATTCTTTCGGAAGACTGTGTTGTTACGGTCACAAATGTTATTGCTGCCGAAATGAACGACAAAGCAGGTGCCTTGTCGACGATCTTAAATGCTTTTGCCGAGCCGAACATCAACATTGAATATATGTATGCTTTCACAGCTTCTACCGAGCTTGGCGCTTATGTTGTGCTTCGTGTTGACAACAATGAGGCGGCTGAAAAAGTTCTCAAAGATAACGGCATTGCATTTCTTGATAACGCAGCTATCTGACAAAGGAATCATTGATGGCACCCGGCCTTGCTGCCATTTGCTGACAGATTTTTGACATGAAATTCGCCCTGAAATATTTGCTTCGCAAATATTTCAGGGCGTCAGCTATTTTATATACGCAGGATATTATGCTCGCCGTAAGGCGAATATCACACAAAAAGCAAAACAAAAAAGATGTGCGCAGATATATTCTGTTACGCTCTGCTCGTTGCGAGTTGACATTGTTTTGTTTCAGAGCTATAATATGAGCAGTAATAAATGGGAGGATAACAGTTATGAAAAAAGTAATTTCATTTGTTTTATGCTTTGCGATGCTTATGGGCACTTTCTGCCTTGGCGCAAACGCATTGAGCATCGAAGCGTCAACAGACGAACTCAACGCGCTTTTTCTTGACGGAGAGTACGAGGGCATGGATTGTGTTTACTATTCACCGGTGAAAACGGGTGACACAACGAAGTATCCCCTTTTCGTGTGGCTTCACGGTAATGCTTCGGGTACCGAGCCTCGCCGTCAGCTTAAATACAGACGCTTCTGTAATTGGGCAAGTGACGAATTTCAGGCTCGTTTCCAAAATGCAGGAGGCTGTATTCTTTTCGCTCCCCGTTCAAACGGAGCTACAAATTCGTGGAGTGAAATCACCACCGCACACCTCAAGAGGATGATTGATGCGTTCATCAGTGACCACAAAAATAATATTGATATGACACGAATCTATATCAGCGGCTATTCCGTTGGCGCGGATATGACATGGAGTATGCTGCTTGCTTACCCCGATTTTTTTGCCGCCGGTATTCCCTGTTCTGCCATCACACCTCCGACAACTTCAGAGGTTTCAAAGCTCTGTGACACTTCCGTGTGGATGATAAACTGCGATATAGATTTCTGGGCAGGTGCTAAAACAAGTTCCATAAAGCCTGTTTTCAACGCAATCAAAGAATCATCCCACCGTAAAGACGGCGTTAGACTAACGAGTCTTTCTCAGGTTGTGCTTGCCAATGGCAACAAGCAGGGCAGTTACCAAGAGGAGCACTACACCTGGGAGACAGTCACCTATGATATGCACATGAACGATCATGTTACGCCTTATAAATATGCAACCACCATTGACGGAAACGGCCAAGCAATCAGCTTTGAGAATCCGGAAGAGGGCGTAATCTCATGGCTTTCGCAGCAGACAAATCATAAGGCTGACGAGAGCAACGGCGATTCAGGATTTAAGTCTTTCTTTAATAAGATCATTGAATTCTTTAAGAATCTTTTCAGAATTTTCTTCAGTTAATTTCAACCATGAGGGACGGTCTTGGTGAGATAGCTCCTCCTCAGGTTATCGAAAAACCGTGTTTTGCTTGATTGCAAGACACGGTTTTTTTTGACAGTTCGTCCAGCTAATTTTTATTAGCCGGTCTTTCTTGCGGTATTTTTGACCATCTCCGTAAAAGGAGTCAGCATTTTCTCCATGTACAGAATTCCTGTTACCATCATGGTCGAAACGATTTCAGCCGCTTCGTACTCGTTTTGCTCGATGGGCTTACAGATCGGCACCCAGATGCCGCATTCGTAGTCGGGGCTTTTCATGTCGCCGGGGGAATAGGTCTCCAGCATAGCATTTCCGTTTGCCATAGCCGGGCGTACTTCTGCGCATATTCCTTGTCCCAAAACTCGGGGCATTTCTGATAACCCTCCTCCGGCCGAATGGCGGTGGAAAAACCGATGAAGGTCATGGCCGGTTTGTGTTCATAGGTAACTTTCATTTGTATATCTCCTTGTCTATTTGACTATCTTTAACCACTTCTTTTGTTTTTATTGCTTTACTCAAAAATTAACCTTCCTTATTGATTTTATTTTCATTGGTGTGTATAATGAGATATGTAAAGTAATTGAGAGATAAATCGGAATTTGTGGAGGTACTAAGTATAGCTATTACGATAAATATTTACTATACAGGCGAAAATGGAAATGCCCGAAAATTTGCAGAGGAAATGATTTCAAGTGGGATTGTCCATAACATTCGTGCGGAAAGCGGAAATATCCGGTATGAATATTTCTTCCCGATGGAAGATGAAGAAACAGTGCTATTGATTGATTGTTGGGAAAGCCAACATTCCATCGATCTTCATCATGCTTCTCCAATGATGGGACAAATTATGAAGTTGAGAGAAAAATATAATCTTTCTATGAGAGTAGAACGATATATTTTAGATGAAGATGGAATTCCAACCGGCGATCAGAAATTCATAAGAAGATAATTTAATAAAATAAGAGGTTGCCATAAAGCCAAAGAGCTGCAAGTGTTTTTAGGTTGATTCCCAGTCAGTCGCCGATATATTGAATACATGATTTTATTAACTATAATTTACTTAAGGGGTGATAGTATGAGTTCGTTCAAAAAAACAATATGCTATGCTTAATTTTAGTGTCATTAATGGTATTTGTTATAGGAGGCTGTCAAGGCAGAAAGCATTGCTGTTACGAAAGCGATTTGGACGCAGATTGCAAATACATTTAAGTATTATGATAACAGAATTATCGTATCCGTTCATGCTTATAAGCCGTACGATTTTTCCATGAATCCCGACGACAATACCAAATTTAATTTTAAGGATAAAAAAGAACTTTATTTGATTTTCAAAAACATTGACAGACTGTTTTTGAAAAGAAAAATACCTGTAATAATCGGTGAAGAAAACTTCGGTCTGTACAACAGACAAAACGGAACATGGTTTTCTTCAGATTTTGCAAAGGCATATACGAAAAGGTAATCACAACAATGAAAGGATGACGGAAAAGTAAAAATGAATTTAATCAGAGATGGCATTAGTATGCTCAAAAATGTTAAAACATATTGGAAAGAACCGCCCGCAGGCAAATATATGACTTTTAAAGAAATTTTTGCATATTCGGTCGGTGGTTTGGGTGCTTATTCCATTTTTACGATGGCACAGGCGTTGCTTCTTTCAACTACGAATTTTATAATCGGTAATACCATCGGTATTCAGCCGATGCACATTTATATAATGTATGTAATTTCAGTTATTACGAACATTCCGCTTACTATGGTAAGAGCGAACATGGTAGATAATGTCAGGTACAAAGAAGGTAAATACCGTCCGTATCTGCTTCGTATGGGCATACCTACAATTCTTCTTTCGCTTTTGTTTGTATTTACTCCTTATGCAAAAGTCAGCTACATATGGCGCTGTATCTTTATATTTATTTATAATTTCGGCTTACAGTTTTTCTATAACTTCTTTTATGACGCTTATGAAAATCTTATTCATGTGCTATCGCCTAATTCGCAGGAACGCACAAACGTTACCTCAATAAAGAGTATGATTTACTCATTATCGCCCACAGCTACGAATTTTATTATTCCGCTTATTGCTAAAAAAGTTGCAGACGGCAACATTTACGATTTAAAGGTTTATCAGTGGCTTTATCCGTTCATTTCGGTTGTCGGCGTTGCACTCATTATCCTTGTTTATGCAGGAACCGAGGAAAAAATTGTTGTTGCCAAAACGCATACAATTAAAATTAAATTTATTGATGCCCTTCGTGAAGTTGCAAAAAACAAATACTTTTGGATTATCTCAATTGCAGGATGGCTCGGCTTTCTTGAAACCTGCACTTGGATGATTCTTCAATGGCTTTATAATTACGCCAAAGCGTGCACTCCCGAACAGTATTCCATGATCACGCTTATCCGCGGTACCGCTTACGGTTGGGGATTGGTTCTCGCTCCTTCATTTATCAAAAGATGGGGAAAGAAAAAGGTTCTTATTGTTACTAATATATTCAATGTTATTTGCCTTGCAATGATTTATCCGTCGCTTGGCTCAATCTGGACTGTTTTGATTTGGATGTATTTCAATGCAGTTGCCGACTCGTTTATACTCGTTCTCAACCCTGCAATTCAGGCAGATATACGCGACTATCAGCATTATAAAAGCGGCGAAAGAATTGACGGTATGTTCGGTGCAGTTGCATTGATAGGCTCTTTTATTACAATGGCAACAAGCTCCGTACTGCCTGCAGTTTATGAAAAATTCGGCATTTATCAGGGTAACGGCTATGAAAATATGTATGATGTTCTTTATGATTGGGATACATTTTATAAGCTTTGCGGCGTCCTTGTAATTCTGTCAGTGGTCGGAGCCGCACTTAATGTTATACCTTATTTCTTCTATGATTTAACCGAAACAAAGCAGAAATCAATCATCAAAATTCTCCAAATTCGTGCAATGTTTGAGGATTACGGAAACGGTGTTCTTAAAGATGAGGATATGATAAGCACAATGGAGCTTATTCGTGACTCAAAACGCAAAATTAAAGAAGGCAGGAAAGATATTACCTTGCTTAAACAGCATAAAGCGTCAAAGCAGGAAATCAAGCAAGCCCATGAATTCAACGAACAGGTGGAAATTTCATACGCCGTTATGGAAGAGCTGGAGCGTTTCACCAAGCCACAGGCTCTTGCAAGGCTTGAATGGGCGAAAGAAGTTACGGCGGCAGGCATTAACGGCATCTCAAATATATCAAAGCGTCAGCTTGAGAGGGCAAAAAATCTTCCGAAAAATACAAAAGAGGAAACAGCAATACGCAAAGAAGCCATCGCTGACGCAAAACTGGCTATTAGATGCAAAAAAGCGGCAGACAAATATTACGTAAACGGAATTAAGCCTTATGATGAAAATGAGCTGAATGCACTTTACGAAAAAGAAAAAGCTTTAATGGAAAGAAAATCTGCATTGCTTAAAGAAAAAGGTGAAAAAGACAAGATTGCACAACTGTCAGGAAAGCTTAAAACGATTTCAAAAGAAATAAAGCTTAAACAGCAGGAATATCAGCACTTTTTCGAAAGCACGAAGGTTTATTTTGAGGCGAAAAAATACATCGAGCAGGCAGAAAATTATGCCCGTTTCGGTGAAATCGATACAATGTACAGTGCTGCTGCAGTCAATAAATAAACTGCTTAGGATAACGGTAATAATAGCTCTAAGCAATAACAAGAAATCCCTCAACCGATTACTCAGTTGAGGGATGTTTTTTTACACCTTTTGCAATTTTTATTCTCATTACTTTCAAGTTTCAAGTGCCTTTATATTCTTTTTGTAAATTTGCTTTACCGGGGCTTGTAAAATTTCTGTACTTATGTTTGCAAGTTTTTGACCACAATTATGACCACAACAGAAAAAACGAGGGTGAGCAAAGAGTTCGCCAAACGAATTTTTATGTTGTGGGGAGTGCGAGAACCCGTTTTCGTGGTTCGGAATTAACCCCTTCACTTGTTTGAAATGGGAGAGCGTTTTTTTGGGGGTGTTTTTTCAAAATTTCTTGAAAAAATTTTTTTGCAAACAAAAAAGCCGTCTTTCTCACTGTTATCAGCGAAAAAGACGGCAGGTAGAAATATTCATAATTTTGATGTATAATGGAGAATCAAGAGTAAGACAAACCGGAATTTGGCGGTGAGCGGAAAGGTTGCTTGACAGAATAGACACTTAATGATAAAATGTTATCAATAAAATCCCATGAGGGAGTAGCAAGCGTATATCGTAGCAAGTCAACATACTGACCGCAAGGTCTGGCTTGTTTTAAATTGCGAGACTCATGTATAAGTAGAACTATACATGAAGTCTATATATTCCAAATATGTACCCAAGTATAGTTTTCGCTGTACTTGGGTTTTATGTTTTACAAATAGGAGGAATATATTATGAACTTAGGAATTTCATTTTTTGTCACAAGTATTATGCTTGGAACCGGATTGGCTATGGATGCCTTTTCAGTATCGCTTGCGAATGGTCTGAATGAGCCTACCATGAAAAAGAGCAGAATGTTCGGTGTGGCAGGAATATTCTCAGGATTTCAGTTTGCGATGCCAATGATTGGTTGGATATGTGTTTCTACAGTGGCACGATTGTTTGGGGCATTTGAAAAGTTCATTCCTTGGGTTGCACTTATTTTGTTAGGTTATATTGGTGGAAAAATGCTCTATGAAGGAATTAAGTGTAAAGAAGCTGAAGAAGAAAAACCAATAGTAGGATTGAAAGGATTATTAGTTCAAGGTGTTGCAACTTCTATAGATGCGCTTTCTGTTGGTTTTACCATTTCAAACTATAATTTACTCGAAGCAACACTTGCATGTCTAGTGATTGGCGTTGTTACATTTTTTATTTGTTATGTAGGACTTGGAATAGGTAAGAAAGCTGGAACAAAACTCGCAGGAAAAGCAGGTATTTTAGGAGGGGTTATTCTTATCTTTATTGGTTTAGAAATTTTTATAACAAGTTTTATATAAAATAAGGTGGTAAAATAATGGATTTGAAAGCAAGAGCAAAGAAATTGAAAACAGATGTACCTGCTTTGTTTTTAGCATTAAAGGATAAGGATACACCGATACTTGCAAAATTATTTGCTGGGATAACAGTAGTGTATGCGTTGTCACCAGTTGATTTGGTTCCTGATTTTATACCTGTTCTTGGATATTTGGATGATATAATTCTGTTACCAATGCTGGTAGCATTAACAATTAAATTTATTCCAAAGGATGTGCTTGAAAGAAATCGTAATCAAGCAGAAGGTATGTGGAGGGATGGCAAACCTAAGAAGTGGTATTATGCTATTCCTATTGTGCTGATATGGATTTTGATAATTGTTTTGATATTAAAGGCGATTATATAAGTGAATTCGTAAGAGAAAAAGAGAAAACTGAGGTAAAATTGTATGTGGTTTGTATTCGCATTACTGTCTGCAATATTTGCAGCACTCACCTCTATACTGGCAAAGTTCGGCATAGATGGAGTAAACTCAAATCTTGCAACAGCTATTAGAACAGTCGTGGTAGTTGTCATGGCTTGGGGCATGGTCTTTTTGACAAATGCTCAAAATGGAATATCAGAGATTAGTAGAAAGAGCTGGATATTCTTGATTTTGTCAGGATTAGCAACGGGTGCTTCATGGTTGTGTTACTATAAGGCTTTGCAAATTGGAGATGCATCAAAAGTTGTTCCGATTGATAAGTTAAGTGTAGTAATTACTTTAGTGCTGGCATTTGTGTTCTTACATGAGGAATTTACAATTAAATCATTAGTAGGATGTATATTGATTGGGTTAGGTACGTTGATAATGGTCTTGTAATTTATATAGAATCGAAAATTTCAGTTTGTCGGAGTGACGGTATATAATCAAAGACCGCTTACATCGTGTAGGCGGTCTCTTTTTGTATTCAGATATATTTGATTTTGAGCTTTCTTTTCTTGGCTGAAATTATCTTGCAGAGAACATCGCGAGCCCCATCGGTGTATCTGCCTTGTGCTATCAGGCTGTTCTTCAAACGGATAAGTGATTGCAACACTCTCCTGTATTCGTCATCGGAAAGATATAAATGATATTTCGGTTCTTTCAAAACAACCACCTCCTGTTTTCACAATTATATAATAGGAAAGGACATAGAGGTAGTGTGCGGTTGTCGCTTGACCACCCCTAAATGAACGAATTAACAGGGTAACAACCGCCTTGTTCATTAGCAAGAATTTTGCTCATTTTTTTGTCCCATTAGCACAGAGGGCATTTTCATTAGCAAAATGGCGAAGATCCTGCTAATTCTTATTAGCTGGGTTTTTCTTGCGGTACTTCTGAGCATCTCCCAAAATATAGTCGGATTTTATTAGCTGAGAGGGCTCCAGCTAATAAAAAAAGTGCGATTTCCTAAATTTGTGGAGTGCTCCGGAAAAATGAAAAAAGCCGCGAAACCTTATGGCATAAGGCTTCACGGCAGTTTTGAAATGGCACCCCCTGCGGGAATCGAACCCACAACTAACCCTTAGGAGGGGTTTATTATATCCATTTAACTAAGGAGGCATTTGGTACTGTATTAACATGATAACAATCGCTTTTCTTAAAAAAGCGGTAGTTGCAACGAATTCTTAGGAGGGGTTTATTATATCCATTTAACTAAGGAGGCATTTGGTACTGTATTAACATGATAACAATCGCTTTTCTTGAAAAAGCGGTAGTTGCAACGAATTCTTAGGAGGGGTTTACTATTACGATCGAAGCGAGTAACAAGGTTCTGACGCAAAGCGTCAGGTTCTTATCACGAGCAACGCAAGTCGCATTTTCCTGGCGCGACAGCGCCAGTCCTGTCCGGAACGGCCATGCTCCAACTGCCGCCCGATGATTTTAACACTTTACGGCGACAATGTCAAGAGCCGGGAATCGCACTTTTCTCATTCCCTTTTAATCTTCCGGATAAACGGGATCCACAATGAAGCCCAGACGAATCGCCAGCCGGAGCAAGAAATCCCTGACGGCGGCAAAGAAATTTATGAAAAATTCCATAAAAACCCTCTCAAGCGTGGTATAATAGAATCGTAATGATATGGTAATTTTATCATTCTTTTGTTTTTCTGTCAACATGAAAACCGCAAACTCTGCTGCAAAGGAGAATATATCATGAACACATTTGATAAGATCTATTCGGTGGTGGTGCGCATCCCCGCCGGCAAAGTGGCCACCTACGGTCAGGTGGCGCTTCTGGCCGGGAATCCCCGGTGGTCACGGGTGGTCGGCTATGCTCTGCATGCCAACCCACGGTTCGGGGAGATTCCCTGTCATCGGGTTGTGAATAAAGACGGCCGCCTTGCTCCCGGTTTTGCTTTCGGCGGAGAAAATGCCCAACGAGACCTGCTAGAAAGCGAGGGAGTGGGTTTCACGGCCGACGGCACCGTGGATATGGCAAAACACCTGTGGAAGCCGGAGGGGTGAAAAACCGGAGCGTATCGGCAGAAATGGATTTAGTTTGTCATTGATTAACAACATTATGATAAATCAATTCCGTTACCTCTTTCAGGCTTTGCTCTTTATTCAGCTTCGTTTCTGATATGATATCCAGATAGTCTTTTTCTCTCCACCAGCGCTTCATTTCAATTTCGCCGAAGCGATCATGATCGGGTTTTGTTTGGTGTCGGAGCAGAGTCTCCTCAAAAGGGATGTCATAGTAATAGGCAAAAATATTCTCTTCATATTCTTCAACGGCGGCTTCAAACAACTCTCGATAATCGTCTGTCGGCAAAATCCCCTCGAGTATCGTGATTTCCGAATGGCGTCTGCCATATCGCAACAATTGAATCATCAGGTCTTTCGACTGAATTGCACCTTGTACACCGCGCACATTTAACATCTCTAAACGAACCATATCGCTGGAAATCAACATCGTATTTGAGCCAAATTCTTCCTGCAGTTTTTTGGCAACTGTTGTTTTGCCGCTGCCGGAATTTCCTCGTATGATAATCAACTTTGCCATAATTTCATCTCCGACTTTACTGTTTTCTTTGTTTATCTCAAATTTGCATTGATCTCCTTGACGATTTCAGTTACCGTTATCTCACCGTCGACCAACATTTCTTTAACCGCTTCGGGATCATTTTCATCGAATTGATTACTCCAGTATAATTCAGCCAATTTTATATTATTATCATTGTCTGTGGAACCTTTAAAGCATTTTGTTGCATCACCGATAAATACATTTCCTTGAATTCTCAGCTTTACAATACTGAAAGTTGGACGGCCAATTTCAGCAAAATAATCCCCCCACTGTTCTGCTTCCTCCAGCGTCTGCGAAACATACAGGCAACTCATACGCGAAGGAAATTGAGGATACTTTTCCTTTCTGACTTTTTCCAAAGCCAGTTCTCTTAGAGCAACCGATGTATGATGTTCCAACATTTCATTGTTATATTGATCCGGATTTGAATAGATAGCATTGACTAAATCTATTTTTTCCGTCACTCTTGTATAAACACCGCTGTGATTGTCTTCGTCAAAAACAATGGTCTGGCCTACTCTCATAGGTCTGTCCGTTACAACATGATAGGCGTACACCTTTTCCCCTCCGATTTTCCGTTGGTTGTCCCATTCATTATACCACATTCTCCCACAATATCAATGGGTGCTGTGACGGCCGCGGCACCGAAAAACATTGACAAACAGACACTTTTATATTATGATATAAGGTATTGAAAAATATAATTTGTGAAAGGCAGTGTTACTCATGAGTTCATGCTCAGGCAACTGTTCATCCTGTTCCTCATCCTCTGACTGCAAGGATAAGGACCTGCATCTCAAACAGAATGATTACAGCCATATTAAAAAGATTTATGCCGTTGTCAGCGGCAAGGGCGGCGTCGGTAAATCCTCCGTCACCTCCATGCTCGCCGCGGCCATGCAGCTCAAAGGTCAGCAGACCGCGATCCTTGACGCCGATGTCACCGGCCCCTCGATCCCGAAAATGTTCGGCGTCAACGGCAACGCCGAAACCGACAATACGGTCATTTTCCCCAGAGAGACCAGCCTCGGCATACGCCTGATGTCCATCAATCTCCTGCTGCCGCAGCAGGACGCCCCCGTCGTCTGGAGAGGCCCTGTCATCAGCGGCGTGATCCAGCAGTTTTTCACCGATGTGGCCTGGGGCGATGTGGACTATATGTTTGTCGATATGCCGCCGGGAACCGGCGATGTGCCCCTGACGGTATTTCAGAGCCTGAAAGTGGACGGAATCATCGTGGTGACCACACCCCAGGATCTGGTCGGTCTCATTGTCAGCAAGGCTATCCGCATGGCGGAAATGATGAAAATTCCCGTGGTCGGCCTGGTGGAAAACATGAGCTATTTCACTTGCCCCGACTGCGGCAAACAGCACAGCATTTTCGGTCAGAGCAAGACCCAGGAAGTGGCAGACAAATTTGGTATTCCTCTCCTGGCCAAGCTGCCCATTGACCCCAAAACCCCGGAGCTTGCCGACAAGGGAGCCATCGAGCTGGCTGACACGGATCCGCTGCTGCCGGTGATTGAGAAACTCCTATAAGGAATCACTGAACAAATCACAGCATACACTTTGATGCACAGTTTGCTTGCAGATTGATTCAGAGCCTCCTGAATCCGTCACATTTTGTTTACAGGAAATCAAAATCACCGTATAATTACCGTTACACATTTTTTACACGGATGCACTTGATTTTACGGCCGATTTTTTGTAACATTAAGATGGTAATAAAATCAGGAAATATAGAAAGCAGCAGCTTTAGATGAAGGAGTTTTTAAACACATGAAAAAGATTATTAAAAGAATATTTCTCTGTCTGCTGGTTATCATTCTGGTGGCCGTGGGTGCCGGCGCCTATGTGATTTTTCATGATCCCGACAAAGGCGACACGAAGAACAAGCCCTATATCACCGATGCCATGGGCTCCACCTATCTCGCCGTAGTGGACGACAAGGGCATCACCTATGCCGTTGTCACCGACGCCGACGGAAACCGCTATGCCGCGAAATATGACGGCTCAACAGTCGGCGAAACCATCGGTCAGATCAACGACCAGGTGGCCAAAGACGATCTGCCCACCAACTACACCGGTCCCAACATCAATGTGACCGTCAACACCAATAATTACACCGGTACGCCCTCCACGACCCTGCCCACCACATCTTCACAGGGTTCTTCCTCCCAGGCTCCCTCGGCCTCCGGCGAGAAAACCACCAACCAGAAGCCTGACACCTCCAACACGGCTCCCTCAAATCAGAAGGATCCCTATGCGCTGGAGCCTTACCGCATTGAAAAATACATGAATATTTTCAAGGGCGGCACCTTCCTCATGGAGATCACCACCAACGATCCGGATATGGGCGACACGCCGATCACCATGGCCGTCAAGAACGGCAACATGTATATTGATGTCACCATCGAAGGCATGAAATGCCGACTGATCTACAACAAGAGCAAGGACACCACCTATATGGTCCTCGACGACATCAAGAAATACTGCAAAATCCCCAGCAGCATGATGGGCGAAGATATGGACATCAGCAAAATGATGGAGGATTTCAGCAAAGCCAACACCGATGTCGGTGAAATCAGCGTTTCCGAGGTCAATCTCAACGGACAGAAACTGATTCTGGAAAGCTACAACAATCCCGAAGACGGCTCCACGGTCAACTATTATTTCGACGGCGACACCCTCGTCAGAATGGATCAGATCAACCGTGACGGTTCCGTGGACACCCAGTATTATTCCAAGTTCACCACTGATGTTCCGGATTCTTATTTTGAGATCCCCAGCGGATACGGATATATCAATCTGAGTCTCCTTGAGTCTTTTATGTAAGAGAGAATCCCGGACGCATTAATATGATGAACGCCCTCGCCGATTACTGCGGCAACATAGAGAGTAAATCAAAACCACCGGTAGAACCGCGGTGGTTTTCTCTGCCCCTTCAAGGGGCTATTACTGGCGAAACCCCTAAAAGGGGGTGCTGAATTTTATCATAGCACTATTACACGCACTGCTATCCGTAATACGGGTTAAACTGACGATACTATTTTAATGATCTATTAATTTAGGTTTTTATTACTATGATAATGTCAAGTTTTATCTTTTAGCTTAAACGCTTTCATTATCCCAAAATAAATCAAAGTGTTTTATTGCCCCCCAGTTCAACTGGGGGGTTGTAATTAAGCTAAAGAACCAAAGCGATTTATTCATATTTCACCAAACAAGATTTACACTATGAAGTGAGCAGAATCCGTCGTTATCTTCGGCAATAAATTCAGCATTTTCACAGTTCTTTCCGATTACATTGGCAATTGAACCTTCTTCGTTTTTCTCTATAACAATCACATACTCCGTACCCTTTGGCACAGTGAGTTCTTCCGGTACATTTTCAGGTCTGAATTTTTCTTCTTTGATCGCCTTATTATCATCATTCATAAATATAAATTCAATATTAGAAGGTACATAAATAGGAATATAGTTGATTGTTACCTTTGACTGATACACTATTTTCTCATCGTTATCATTGACAGTGATTTTATCGCTGAGAGTCTGACTTCCGCTTGAAGATCCTGAAACGGCATAGCCTGTGCCCTCAACACAGTAGATGTCGCCGTCGCTTTCCTGATAAACGGGATTCATATAGAAAATCGTACCCGATTTTTCGTAGGAGTAATAAATATCGGCTGTCAGTTCAATTTCCTCAACTTCGTTATCCGTATGGTGAAGCTTTGAATTCACATTAGAAATTCCGCCTTCAGAGCAAAGGCAGGTATAGCTTTTTTCAGTTTCAGTTGAGGGTATTTTGGCATCAAAAATCCAAAATCCGTCTATGTCATCAAAAACATATTCCTTGTGAGTTATTTTTTCACCATCTTCGGTTATATCCTCTTTTGTGACCTGACGAGCATAGATTTTGTTATTATAATTCTGCTTATCTTCAATATTTACAGTATGATTTTCATCTTTGATAATGCTGTCTATGTTTTCATTAAGATATGCTTCCATATCAAAAGTGTTCAGACTTTCCGTTGTGATAACAGTACCGATAAGTCTGTCACCGAGAGTGTTTTTGCTTTCACTCTCAGGCCTTTTCAGCTGAGCACCGCTGAGAGCTGCCACAATTACACACAAAACCATAAGCAATGCAACAACTTTAATTTTCATTTTCTTCACCTTCCAATTCTCCGTCAAATTTAAGTATATCGCCTACATCACATTCTAAGTAGTAACAGATTTTATTAATCGTTGAAAAACGTACACCCTTGGCTTTTCCGCTTCTGAGAATGGAAAGATTTGCCTCGGTAATACCGACAAGTGCACACAATTCCTTTGAGGTCCTTTCTTTTTTCTTCAGTACATCTTCAAGATAAACTTTTATAGCCATCCTCTCACCTCATATAAAGGAATCGTTATCCTCTTTGAGTGCCTTGCTGTCCTTGAGAAAACCTGACAGTATAAGCACAAGAAGAATAAACCCGAAGGAAAGAAGAGGGATCTCCACACTGAAGTTGACTTTTGAAAGCTCATTTATAAATTTCAGCTGAAGCACAGAGAAGAGAGCCGTAACACTCACGGTAACTCTCAAGGCAAGTATGCAAACAGAGGAGAGCTTTTCGATTGCTCTTAATGTATTTTCACTGTATCGGTCAAGTGTAAATTCCGAAAGAACATTTAAACAATAAATTACAATGAGAACACCGAAAACAGAGGGCATAACCGAATTTGCAAAAGAAAGCAAAGTAACAATGCCGATTTCAGCTTTTACAAGCTCTGCACTGCAAAGAGCAAATACGAAAACTGCACCAGTGATTTTCAATACAAGAGAAAGAAGTTTCTCCGTTTTTTTGCCCTTAGCGTTTTTTACAGTGTCTGCAAATTTCAACACTAAATAACCCACAAGAAGCGACCAGAAAGAGAAAGCTACCATTGAGGCTCCTTCTCCGTAACCGTGAATTCCCATTTCCGAGGGGTTTATAAGCAGATATATTACTACAAAAAGCACGGCGGAAATGAGTACAAGCAGACTGTCTGTTTTCACGAAGGTCTTGTTTTTCATTCTGAAAAGCATCACAAAAATAGGTATCAGACAGAAAAGGCAATAAATCGCAACTGCTGCTGCGTTTCCAATACTTCCTGAAAGAGACATTGCACCGAGAAAATCAGCTGTCTTCACAAGTGGATAAGAAAGCAAATCAAACACACTTTCCGTCTTTACACCTATACCCTTTGTAATGCTGATAACCCCTACCGCTTCAAGTAAAAGAAACAGCAGATATCTTTTAATTTTCATGTTCATTCCTCCTTAATGTGCGACTATCTTCGTCTAAAATTATCGTTTTACAATAATTATTACATCTTCATTATACGCACAAATTATTGTTTGTCAATAATTTTTTATAAAAAAGTAAAAGATCTCTGTCCAACTATTGTCGGCAAGGCTTTTTTTTGTGACGGTTATTCTTTTTTATATGCGTTCTTTTAACTTCTCACTTTCGGGGGCTCTGCCCCTCGACCCCGCAAGCCTTTAAAAAGGCTTGACCGAAACTTTTGTTATTTTCTCTGCTTTAACAAAAAAACAGGGGTAAGCCCATCGGCTTACCCCCTTTTGCTGTTAGTTCTGAGTGGTCTCTGCACCATCATCAGCCTTCGGGAAAAGACCCTTGAAGAAATTGAGAATGATCTCAAACACAGCTCTGATCTTATCGAGAACTTCCTGTAAAACTTCCATGATAGGAACCTCCTTATATTAGTAATTTAATCATAACAAGATTTCACACTGAAGTCAATAATTTGACGGAAAATTCACATTCTCTCAGGAAGTTTTTGCCGCCGGCAAAGCATATTTACTGCTGTATTCGCCAAAGAGACGGGAATAGTCGCTGTCCGGGTCTTTCTTCACGGAACGCAGATACTTATGAATATCCATCTCGCTGTGGGCAATCTCAAGCACAAGTCCCGCAATATTGGAACAGTGGTCAGCCACACGCTCCAGATTCGTCAAAAGATCCGTCAGCACAAAGCCTAATTCAATGGTGCATTTGCCCTGCTGCAGCCGCCGGATATGCTTGCTCTTGATCTCATCGGTCAGCTCATCAATGACCTGCTCCAGCGGTTCGACACAGAAAGCACTCTTCATGTCGTTATCAATAAATGCCTTTCTGGCCAGGACGAGAATTTCCGATACCGCCCCAATCAGCGTCATCAGCTCGTTTTTCGCTTTCGGTGAAAATTCAAGAGATTTCTCCCGGATCTCCTCTGCCGAGGTCAGAATATTAACCGCGTGGTCGCTCAGGCGTTCAAAGTCGCTGATGATGTGCAGGAGCTTCGCCGCCTGGGTGCTGTCGGCGTCACTCAGCTCCAGGGAGGACACCTTGACCAGATAACTGCCCAGCTTGTCCTCATATTTATCCGCTTTCTTTTCGGATTTTCGGATGGATTCGGCAGCTTCTTCCGAGAAGCTGTCAAAAAGACCGAGGGCTTTCTGCATGGCGTCCACGGAGATATCGGCCATGGTCTGGGTGACGATACTGCAGCGCTCAACGGCCACGGCAGGCGTTGCAAAAAGTCTTTCGTCCAGGATCTCGTACTTTTCTTTTTCCTCGTTGTCGCGAACCGTGATCATGGCCAGTTTTTCCAGGACTTTGGTGAAAGGCAGCCAGATCACGGTGCACAGAATATTAAAGGCCGTGTGCACAATCGCAATGCCTGCCTCATCGATGCCCTCGCTGATGAAGTCAAAGTCCACCGCCGCATTGACGCCCATGAAAGCCAAAAGGATAACCGCCGTACCGATCAGGTTAAAATACAGGTGAACAACCGCGGTGCGCTTGGCGTTCTTATTGGCACCCAGAGAAGAAAGCATCGCCGTGACGCAGGTGCCGATATTCTGTCCCATAATGATGGGAATGGCCGCACCGTAGGTAATGGCGCCCGTGGAAGAAAGAGCCTGCAGAATACCCACGCTGGCCGAGGAGGACTGTATGATCGCTGTGAGCACCGCGCCGGCAATGACGCCGAGTATCGGATTGGAGAACACCGTCAGCAGACGGGTGAACTGGGGCACATCTTTCAGCCCTGCCACAGCAGCGGACATGGTTTCCATGCCGGTCATCAGCACAGCAAAGCCCAGCAGGATCAGGCCGGTATCTTTCTTTTTGCTGCTTTTGACGAAGACAAACAGAATAATACCGATCAGCGCCAGAATGGGCACAAAGGTCGTCGGCTTGAAGAGCATCACGAGAGGACTCGTGCCGCTGATGCCGGAAAGGGAGAGAATCCATGCCGTAATGGTGGTACCGATATTGGCGCCCATGATGATGCTGATGGCCTGGTGCAGACTCATGATGCCGGAATTGACGAAGCCTACGGCCATAACCGTTGTGGCCGAGGAGGACTGTATCACCGCCGTCACCGTCATACCCAAAAGGAAGCCGTTCAGCGGACTTTTTGTGATTTTTCCCAGGACGGATTTCAGCTTGCCTCCCGCTTTCTTTTCCAGCGCATTGCCCATGGTTTGCATACCGAAAAGAAAGAGTGCCAACCCCCCGATCAGGGAAAGAACATCGTAGTGATTCATTTCAACCTCTCAGATTCTCATCAGAAATGACTTTTATAATTCGGAGCTTAAATCACTCCAGTTTAATAATAGCAGATTTTGGTAATCAATTACAAGAGATTTTTCAAAATAAATGCTTTTATTTTTATTATTGCCAAAGGTGCGAAAATAAACAGAAATTTATCCAGCAAGGGCAGAGCAGGATCCGCGAGGAAAAGACTTCTGTATTAGCATCAAAATCTCCCTCAAAGCAGCGAAAAAGCAACACAATGAGGCGAAATCAAGAATATTGACCCACTTATTCCTGCAGCAGCGATGAAAGCGACAATATTTCGGCGAAGTGTATAATTTTAATAATTTTTAATAAAAGTCTTGTTTCGACAGTTTTCGTGTGATATAATCGAAAGCAATCAAAGCAAAAGACATTACAATAGGAGGATCAACAAAGAAATGCTTATCACATCATTCAGACTCAGAAAAATTGAAATGCCCTCGAACAGACTTGTTGCAAAATGCACGCTTACCTTTGACAACACCATTGCAATCAGTGACATCAAGGTGCTTCTCAAACAAGAGGGTGAATATTATATGGGTATGCCCAGCAGAAAGACTTCTGCCGGCACCTTTAAAGATGAGGCTTATCCCGTGAACAGCGCGGCGCGTCAGGCTCTCGAGAGAGTGATTTTTTCCGCTATGAAGCACGCCGCCGACAGTCCGGAGCTGGTCTTCAGCGGAGAGGTCCGCGAGCTGTCTAGCAAAAACAATCTGCTGGAACAGGATTTTGATGATTTTATTGTAACGGCGATGTAAAAACGAGAGAAAAGGCAGGGCGTGGTCGACCCTGTCTTTTTTAGATACAAACCTTACAACAGCCTTTACGGCTTACTGTGGCCGTCGACTCTTTTCAGTGGCATACACTTTTCCCGGATCTACACCGACGCTTTGTCAAACAACGATCACGCTCAGAGAAACTTACCAACTGTTTTCCGTTGCGGCAAACAGCGTATTTCTCTGCTACCGGCAACGCGCATATAAAAAGGCGCTGTCTACGCAGCGCCGCCGTGACGGTAAAGTCTGTCTTTCTCAATATATATTTCTGCCCTTTCCACCGGGAAACCCCCGGCGAGGGTTTCCCACGGTTTCACAGAAATTCACCCTGAATTTCTATGAAACCTCCCTTCCTGCGCTTAACGGAGTATTTTTTTCTTTTACCGTTTTGTGCAGTTTTTTTTATGTTAAAGGTGTTTCGCTGTCTGCGGACAGCGACAAGGGCTCTGCCCCTTGACCCCGCAAGCCTTTGAAAAGGCCCCAGCGAAACTTTTATTGATTTTTCAATTTGTTTGTTGATTTTTCAACTTTTCTTTTTTGTTTTCTTAAAGCGATCACGCGAGCCTGATCAAAGGCTCGCGTGAAATTCTTAATATTTTTTATTTCGCCAGATCGCCGATTTCAAGCATAAAGGCACCGATCTGTGCACCAAACTCCGGCGCACCGTCCATAATCAGTTTACCCTCTCTGGTATAAGCAAGCATATCCGCCGTGCCCATAAGGATACCCAGTGCACTATCAAGAGAATCAAAGCGCAGGGTGAAGAAAGGCATCGCTCTCTTATATTCGCCTCTGCCGGCGCGGGATTTTCCGGCCTTAATTCTCAGGTAAGCGGAAATCTGCGGATAGCCGTTGACGGCCCAGGCATAAACACGGTCCGGACTCTTGGAGGTCCAGTCCTTGATGCCCGCATGACCCATCTTATTGAGCTGGCTGATGCCGCTGGAAAGAAGGTAGAAATAGCACTTGACCAGCAGCTCTTTCTCCGCCTCATCCTTCGGCGGCTCCGTTGCGCCCAGCAGGCCTGCCATTTTCAGCAGAACCATGACGAAGCTGACCAGTGTGCCGGCTTTTTTCATGCCCCGGATCTTGGGAATGGCGCCCAGGGTGATATTTCCCTTGAAAAAGCCGTTGAGAGCCTCCATGGTCTTGAATTCAAGCTCGATATCCGGATCCGGATTGAGACAGGTATGTACCAGCCATTCGCCGTTATTGACGATGAAGTGCATACCCTCCTTGCCCTGCTCCTTATTGTCGGGATTGAGGCAGGAAACCTGAATGATCGCCTGGGTTTTCTCGAACTTCTTCTTCAGAGACGGCACATCGTTGGCTATGACCTTGACAAGCGGCAAAGCTGCATTGAGAAAGATTTTATTGGAATATAAGGCTTCCTGTGTGTGAGCCATAACATTTTGCCTCCTTGTCTGAAATTAGAACTCGTCGTCCCAGTTGTCGTCTTCTTCGAAGTCCTTATTCATAACCTCGCGCACGGCGCTGATGATGCCGTTGGTGTCGATGCCGACCTCGGACATGATGTCCTCATGCAGACCGATGGGAGCGAAACGATCCTGATGACCGAGCATCTTGAAAGCGCAACCCTTACCGGCCTCAACAACGACCTCTGCCACAGCAGAGCCCAGTCCGCCGATGACGCTGTGATCCTCAACGGTGATGATTCTTCTGGTGTCCATAACGGCCTTAAGGATAGCTTCTCTGTCGATGGGCTTAATGGTGTGCATATTCAGCACGCGAACCTTGAGACCGTCGGTGCTCTCGAGGAAATTCGCAGCCTGGAGAGCCTGGAAAGCACAGGAGCCGCAGGCGATGACGGTGATATCCGTACCCTCGTGAAGCTCAACTGCCTTGCCGACCTCAAAGCCGTAATCGGTGCCGTTATAAAGCACACGGTCAAAACCGCGGTTGATTCTGATATAATAGGGACCGTAATTTTCATAGGCGGCCTTGACGGCATTGGCCGTCTCATAACCGTCAGCAGGAACGATAACCGTCAGATTGGGCATCGCTCTGGTGATGGCAAGGTCCGTGATGGCGTGGTGCGTGGAACCGGCCTGACCGAAAGAGGTACCGGCATGAGTGGCGATAATCTTCGCGTTGACATTCTGATAGCAGATGTCTGTGTGGAGCTGATCGCAGGCTCTCATGGAGGTGAAAGCCGAGAAGCCCGACATAAAGGGAATCAGTCCGGCTCTTGCCATACCGGCGCCGACGCCGAACATATCCTGCTCAGCAATACCCACATTGAAAACTCTCTCGGGGCATACCTTGAGCACATCGCCCAGCTTGGTCGACTTGGCAAGGTCAGGGGTGATGGCAACAACCTTGGGGTCATTGATGATAATATCGGCAAGTGTCTTGCCGTAGATCTCAGCCGTTGAGAGTGAGGTCTGGTCGATTGCGTTATATACAAATCCGCCTGCCATGATTATTTGCCCTCCTTTTCTGCCCTTGCGCAGCGTGCCTTATAGTCCTGCTCAAGCTCGTTATTGAATTTCTCGAAAAGAGCGTCGTCAATGGCGCCGTAGTGCCACAGATAGTCGCCCTCGATGGTCTTGATACCGGCGCCCTTCTTGGTATCCATGAGGATACAGGTGGGAGCGCACTTTTCCTTGGATCTCTCCAGAGCAATGTCAATGGCGTTGCAAAGCTCGCCGATATTGTTGCCGTCCACGGTAATGGTGTTGAAGCCGAAAGCCGTCATCTTGTCAGCCACAGGCTCCAGCTTCATGACTTCCTCTGTGGGGCCGTCGATCATGCAGTGGTTGCGGTCGATAAAGGTGATGCAGTTGGAAAGCTCATAGTGGTTGATGGTCATGAAGCCCTCCCAGTTGGAGCCTTCACCCAGCTCGCCGTCACCGGTGACCACATAGGTCTTGAAGTCCTTGCCCAGCACTCTGGCGGCAAGGGCGGTACCTGCGGCGATGGATACGCCGTGTCCCAGTGAGCCTGTGGAAGCATCAACGCCGACAACCTTGTTGGAGTCAAGGTGCATGCCCATCTTGGAACCGGAAAGGTTAAAGGTCTTGAGCATTTCGGGGTCGTTGAAGCCCTTGTCGCACAGCACGGGTGCATAAGCAACAGCTGCGTGGCCCTTGGAAAGGATGAAGCGGTCTCTGTCCTCCCACTGGGGCTCCTCTACCTTGATGTTCAGGTACTTGTGATAGAGAACCGTGAGAAGATCCATAACGCTCATACCGCCGCCGATATGACCGCTGCCTGCCCAGAAAGTCGTCTGCAGGCAGAGCTTACGAAGCTCATAAGCCTTCTTTTCCAAAGCAAGCCATTCGTTTTTTGTGAGTGGCATAATGTTTTCCTCCATTCAGATTTTTCTTTACATTATCAAAATCTTGCACCCTACGCCGCCGGTCTCCTGACGGTGCGTCAGGTGCAGGAATTTCAGTTTTATAGGCGGCAAATCCGCGCCCGGCCGGGCGCAGCGCGCCGACACATGGGGCGGCGAAAGCCCGCCGCAGGGAAAGGATTGATCCGCTAAAAAGCGAGATCAGCCGTAAATTTCCGGATGATTCTTGGTCAGGATACCGAAGCACTCCTCGGCAACCTCAATGGTGTGCTTGATGTCTCTGTCGGAAAGAGAAGCATTGATGAAGTGGTTGTGATGGCTGGCCATGAAAATGCCGCGGGAAACCATCTCGGCAATCCACTCCTGATGAAGCACAAGGCTGTCGTCATCGGCAATGCGCAGATAGAACAGAGCAGGCTCACCGGAAACAACCAGATCGACGCCGTGCTCCTCAGCGGCCTTTTTCAGACCCTTGGTGAGCTTTTCGCCCTTCTTTCTGAAGAGGGTGGGAATATCCAGCTCTTTCATCTTCTTGATGTTGGTGACACAGGCGGCAAAGGGCACGGCACTGAGCCAATAGGAGCCGGTATAAGAAAGGGAGCTCATGGCGCTCTTGAGGAACTCCTTGCCGCAGAGGGCGGACATATTGTAGCCGTTGGCAAGCGCCTTGCAGAAGCAGATGAGGTCAGCCTCGAAGCCGTAATAGTGATCCGAGCCGGCAAGATCCAGACGGAAGCCTGCGCGGACATCGTCGATGATGAGAACGATATCGTTGTCGGTGCAGATTTTTCTGACCTTCTGCCAGAAGCCGTCCTCCGGCAGGGTATTGTCGTGGAAATTACCGTGATCATAGGGCTGTGCGATCAGGCAGGCGATTTCGTTTTTGTTTTCGCTGATGACCTTTTCCAGCGCCGGAATATCGTTCCAGGGAACGATGATGTTATTGATGACATCTTCCTCGAGAACGCCGGGATAGTCCTTCTTCATGCACCACGGAGATACGCCGTGATAGTAGCCCTTGAACATGATGACTTTCTTTCTGTGGGTGTAGGCTCTTGCGCACATAACAGCACCCTGGGTCGCGTCGTTGCCGAGCGCGCGGAGGAACGTGTCCCAGCCGTTCTCCGACAGCGTCGGGTTGGTGGCCGAAGGGCTGATGGTCGGGACTCCCGCCTCCGCGAAGATCGGGCCGGCAGCCGCCGACTCACCGGA
>JAQXMV010000030.1 GCA_029013165.1 Oscillospiraceae bacterium
TAACCTCACCAATGGTTCACATGCGTGTTAACCTCACCCGTGGTTTATGTTTTCGGCAAAACACTACCTTCCCACCAACAGAAAAGCACACAAAAAACGGCGCTGTCTGCGCAGCGCCACCGTAACGGTCAAGTCCGTCTATTACAAAAAAATATCTGCCCTTTTCACCGGGAAACCCCCGGCGAGGGTTTCCCACGGAACGAGGAAAATGCTCCGCATTTTTCTCGTTCCTCCCTTCCTGCGCTTATTGAAGTATTATTTCTTCTCCCGTCAGCGCAGTTTTTCTTTTTCAGTTAAGGGCATTTCGCGTTTTGCGAAGCGCGACAGGGGCTCTGCCCCTTGACCTCGCAAGCCTTTGAAAAGGCTTGACCGAAACTTTTGTTAATTTTCTTTTGAAAAGCAAAGCCGCCGTTTTTTCTCGGCGGCTTTATCTTTTATTTCAGCAAATCCTTATACAGCTTAATATATTCATTAGCGCTCTTGCCCCAACTGAAATCACATTCCATATCCCTACGAACAAGCTGATCCCAGGCTTCCTTATTATAATAAAGTCCCAAGCCTCTGCGGATCGCTCCCAGCATATCGTGGGCATTATAGGTCTTGAATGTGAAGCCGTTGCCCATGCCGTCGCCGCAGTCTGTGATGGAATCACGCAGACCGCCTGTCTCGCGAATGATCGGCACCGTACCGTAACGGCAGGCGACCATCTGTGAAAGGCCGCAAGGCTCACTCTTCGAGGGCATCAGGAAAAGATCGGCACCGGCATAAATTTTCCTTGCCAGAGCCGGCACAAAGCCGATCCGCACTGCCAGTTTATCGTGGTATTTATTCGCCATCTCTCTGAAGAAATTCTCATACTGCCAGTCGCCTGAACCCAAAACGGCGATCTGAACATCGGTGGTTGCTAGCAGCTCGTCCAGTATTCCCTTGATCAGGTCAAGACCCTTATGGGAAACAAGGCGGCTGACGATACCGATGACGGGCACATCCTCGCGCTGAGGCAGCCCCATGTTTTCCTGCAGCACTCTCTTGTTGGCTTTTTTGCCCTGCTTCGCCGTTTCCACCGTGTAGTTTTCAGCAATGGCAGGATCGGTTTCGGGGTTATAGTTTTCAACATCAATGCCGTTGAGGATACCCTGGAGCTTCCACTGACGCTGGCGCAGAATCGTATCCAGTCCGTGACTGTACCACGGGTCGAGGATCTCGTTGGCATAGGACGGCGAAACCGTTGTCACCTTGTCGGCGCACTCAATAGCGCCTTTCATGAAATTGACATCTCCGTCATATTCCACCAGAGAGGTATCGCCGGGATTCAGGCCGATCACATCGCCCACGAGCTCCATACCATAGGTGCCCTGATACTGGATATTATGAATGGTGAAAACCGTTTTGATTCCCTGATACCAGGGATTTTTGCTGTAAAAGGTGGTGTAAAACACCGGGGTCAGGGCCGTCTGCCAGTCGTTGCAGTGGATAATGTCCGGTTTAAAGTCGAGCACCGGCAGAATTTCCAGCACGGCTCTGGAGAAGAAAGTGAATCTTTCCGCGTCGTCATAGTGGCCATAGATGGTGTCTCTCTTGAAATAATACTGATTATCCAGCAGGTAATAAATGACGCCCTCATGCTTGGCCTGAAAAATGCCGCAGTACTGGCGTCTCCATGCCACGGGTACGGAAATGCTCGTAATAAAGGTCATCTTGTCCTTTAATTCCTGACGGATGGTGTCATAAAGAGGCATCACCACGCGGCAGCCGATCAGCCTTTTGCGCAGTGCCTGCGGCAGAGAGCCTGCCACATCGCCCAGACCGCCGCTGGCCATGAAGGGCAGGGCCTCGCTTGATACAAATAAAACTTTCATTTGGATATTCTCCTTACTTCTTTGTCTTAAAGCGGCAATGAGCCTATGCCCTTTTTATACGGTGATATTCTTTCCGATATACATGGGATAGCTCTGTGCCGAGCAAAGCTCGCGGTTGGGCTTGATCACAACATTTTTGTCCAAGATCACACAGTTGATTTTGGCGTTCTGTCCGATATAGGAATCCTGCATGATGATGGAATTTTTAACCACGGCGCCCTCTGCGATCTCAACACCGCGGAAGAGTATGCAGTTTTCCACCGTGCCCTTGATGATACAGCCGTCGGCCACCAGGCTGTTGGAAGCCTTGGCGCAGATGCCGTAGATCGCCGGCATATAGTCGCGCACCTTAGTGAAAACCGGGAGATCCGGGCGGAAAAGATCCTTATATTCTCCCGACAGCAGACCCATGCTGATGTCATAGTAGCTCTGCAGGCTGTCGATGGTTCTGGCGTAGGTGTCAACCTTATAGCCTCTGATATCAAGAGAAGCCACATTCTTGGCAATGATGTCTCTCTCAAAGGAGGACTGACCCTGACCGATGGCGCCGTGAATGAGTCTTTCCAGAAGCACGCGGCTGATCACCATGATATTCAGGGAATAATTCTCCGCCTCGTCGCCATGCTCACCGACGGTTACCTTTTTGATTTTGTCGCCCTCCAGCTCAAAGGTCATGATATCCTCGAGATTAGGGGTAATGCCTCTCTTGTAAGCGATGGTGATGTCGGCGCCGGTTTTCATGTGCTCATCAATGAGCTTGTCGTAATCGGGATTACAGACCACATTGCAGTCGGAGAAAAGGACATAATCCTTACCGGAATCGGAGATATAGGGCAGGATACCCTCCAGGGCTTCCAGTCTGTTTTTATAGACGCCGGCTCCCTTGCTGAAAGGAGGCAGAATGGTCATACCGTCGCGCTTACGGGAAAGATCCCAGGGCTTGCCCGAACCGATGTGATCCATCAGTGAGAGATAGTTGGCCTTGGTGCTGACGCCGACTTTGCCGATGCCGCTGTTGACCATGGCCGACAGGACGAAATCAATGAGTCTGTATCGGCCCGCAAAGGGAACCGAGCCCATGGTGCGGGCGTTTGTCAGTTCACTCAGACAGTCGTCGTATATGTTGGAATAAATGATGCCTAATACATTCGGAGCTGACATTTATGCTTCCCCCTTTACATTTTTGTCAATCATTTCCTTAGCCTTGACTTTGGCGCCGGAACCGACGCTTACATTTTCGCCGATGACCGTTACGCCCCAGTTGTCAAGGTTTTCAATTTCTTCGGGACTTTCGCCCACATGAGCCTTCGGCTCAATGACGGCATTTTCCGCCACGATGGCGTATTCCACCACGGCGCCGGATTTGACGGTGGTGCCGGGCATAACGATGGAATAGCGTACCAGTGCGCCGGGCTCGATGTTGACATTGGAGAAGAGTATGGAATAATCCACCTCGCCCTCGATGTAGCAGCCCTCGCCGACCATGGAGTTTTCCACCTTGGCGGTGTCACCGATGAAATGAGGCGGCGCAACGGGATTTCGGGAATAGATCCTCCAGCTGTCATCGGAAAGATCCAGATCGACCTTGGGATTGAGCAGATCCAGGTTGGCCTCCCAGAGGCTGTCGATGGTACCTACATCTTTCCAGTAGCCGTCAAATTTGTAAGCAAACATTCTTTCCCCTGCGGCGTGCATGGCCGGGATCACATCGTGACCGAAATCGTTTCCGCTTTCCGGGTTGTTTTCGTCGGCGATGAGGTAACGGCGCAGCTTGCTCCAGGTGAAGATGTAAACACCCATGGAAGCCTTGTTGCTCTTGGGATTTTTCGGCTTCTCCTCAAATTCGCTGATGGAGCCGTCCTCGTTGACGAACATCAGACCGAAGCGTGAAGCCTCCTCCCAGGGCACCTCCAGCATAGCGATGGTGCAAGCGGCGTCCTTGGCCTTGTGATATTCCAGCATTTTGTTGTAGTCCATCTTGTAAATGTGGTCGCCGGAGAGCACCGCAACATATTCCGGGTTATACCGGTCAATGAAATTTATGTTCTGATAGATGGCGTTGGCCGTACCTTTATACCACTGGGTACCCTCGATCTGCTGATAGGGCGAGAGAATGTGTACGCCGCCGTAGGAACGGTCCAGATCCCAGGGGGAGCCGTTGCCGATGTAATCGTTCAGCTCCAGGGGCTGATACTGGGTGAGGACACCCACGGTCTCGATGCCGGAATTGATGCAGTTGGAGAGAGGAAAGTCAATGATGCGGTACTTTCCGCCGTAAGGAACTGCCGGCTTTGCGATGTGCTTGGTGAGTATGCCGAGTCTGCTTCCCTGTCCGCCGGCAAGGAGCATGGCAAGGCACTCTGTTTTCTTTACCATAATGATTCCTCCGTTTCTGTTATTATAATCTTGTTATTTGCTTACTTTCGATTTTTCTTTTTTCTGCGGTGCTTTGGGTGCTGCCGTGTAAGAGGTGACCGCAGGGATCTTTTCCTCCGGCTGTTTCACTGCCTTTTTCTTGGCCGCAGGCTTTTTCGGCTTTCTGCGAAGCAGAATAAAGGAAAGGCCGGGGATATTCATCGTCAGGCTGTTTTCAAAGCCGTGCATGGCTTTCTTTTTGGAGGTAACGGTTTTCTTCGGGCCGCCGCCTTTGCCGCCGTACTTCTGATCGTCGGAATTCAGAAGCACCTCGTAGGTTCCCTCAAATTCCACACCGAAGCTGTATTTGTTTCTGTCAATGGGGGTAAAGTTACACACAGCCACGAGCTCGTCGCCCTTTTTGTCGCGCCTGGAAAAGGCGATGACGCTGTTGTTCTTGTCGTCGCTGACGAGCCATTTGAAGCCCTCCCAGCTGTAATCCACCTCCCAGAAAGCGGGATATTTGAGATACAGGGTGTTGAGGGTGCGGATATAATCGCGGAAATTCCGGTGCATCTCATAGTCCAGGAGCACCCAGTCAAGACCGCTGTCATATTTCCACTCGATGAACTGGGCAAACTCCTGACCCATGAAGGTCAGCTTTTTGCCGGGATGGCTCATCAGATAACCGAAGAAAGAACGCAGACCGCTGAATTTTTCCTCATACTCTCCGGGCATTTTGCCGATGAGAGAGCATTTGCCGTGAACCACCTCGTCATGAGAGATGGGGAGAATGAAATTCTCCGAAAAGGCATAGAAGAAAGAAAATGTCAGAAGGTTATGGTTGTATTTCCTCGACAGACCGTCCATGGAAAAATACTTCAGGGCGTCGTTCATCCAGCCCATGTTCCACTTGAAGTTAAAGCCGAGACCGCCGATATCCGTGGGCTTGGTAACCAAAGGCCATGCGGTGCTTTCCTCTGCGATCATGAGGGCATAGGGGAAATCGCGGAAAATTCCGGCGTTGAGTTTCCTGAGGAAAGAAACTGCCTCCAGATTTTCGTTGCCGCCGTACATATTTGGGATCCACTGGCCATGATCTCTGCCGTAATCCAGATAGAGCATGGAGGCAACGGCATCAACGCGCAGGCCGTCGATGTGATATTGATCCAGCCAGAAAGCGGCGGAGGACATCAGGAAGGATATGACTTCATTGCGGCCGAAATCGAAGACCTTCGTACCCCACTGCTTATGCTCACCTTTCATGGGATTCTGATATTCATAGCAGGCTTCGCCGTCAAAATCGGCAAGGCCGAAAGCATCGCGTGGGAAATGAGCCGGTACCCAGTCGAGAATCACGCTGATTCCGTTCTGATGGCAGATATCCACGAAGTGCATGAAATCATGGGGCGTTCCGTAGCGGGAAGTAGCGGCAAAATATCCGGTTACCTGATAGCCCCATGAGCCGTCAAAGGGATATTCGGACAAAGGCATCAGCTCAATGTGGGTATAGCCCATATCCTTTACATAGGGAACCAGCTCCTCGGCAAGTTCCCGATAGGTATAAGGGTTGCCGTCCTCGTGCTGCTTCCATGAGCCGGCATGAACCTCATAGACATTCATCGGCGATTCATAGACATTTTTCTTCTTCCTGTCCTCAACCCACTTTTGATCGCCCCATTCATAGCCTTTCAGTTCGTAAAACTTGGAGGCTGTTCCCGGACGGGTTTCGGCGTGGAAAGCATAAGGATCGGCCTTGGCCGTCTGTTTGCCGTTGGCGGCTGTGACAAGAAATTTATATTTATCGTATTGTTTTACGCCCCTGATGAAACATTCCCACATACCGGCATCGTTGATTTTGGTCATTTCGTTGGCATTTTCCTGCCACGAGTTGAAATCTCCGATTACGCTGACTGCCTTGGCGTGGGGTGCCCAGACGCGGAATGAGACCGTGTCCTCTTCTCCGGGAACGAAGTGAGCGCCCATATATTCATAGGCTTTCATATTGTTTCCCTGGTGAAAAAGATATAGGGCGACATCGTCACCATGTTGTTTGTTTTTCGCCATTTTGACACCTCTTTTTTTATTTGTATTCCCAGCGTTTCCGCATAATAGATACAGAATACCCACTTTCGATTATTATACACATACTATGATACCATTCTGTGGCGAAAATTTCAATAGCTTTTGTTATTTTGTTACAAGCTTACTCAAAAAAAGCAGTATGACTTGTGCAGTTTGTTGGAAAATTCAGACAAAAGTGAGGTTTTTGTCCTAACAATTACGATGATGTTGCCTGAAATTAAGGTCGGGTGTGTAACGGAGCACCGGCAAAAAACCAAACATGCTAAGGTATCATAGCACAGCGCCGATGCAGAAAACAGCGAAAATCGGCGGGAAATGCATGTTTGCGCCCGAAGGGAAAGCACTGCCGGCTTCGTCAAGGGGAGGTTTGTGGCGGAAGGGAAACTGAGTGGTTGAGGGGAGGTCGCGGCCCCGGGCGGCGCAGGTTGTGCGCCGCAGCCGTAAAGCGCCCGAAAGGGCGCTTTACGATCACTGAGCCTTCGGCTCAGTGCCGGGGCCGCGTTGGCGCGCGGACCGCGCGCGCCATGCCCGCCGCTCCCGCGGAGGGCAGCGAGGGCTGCCGCCCTCGCCCCGGCGGCTTCGCAGCCGGGCTTATCACTTCCCCATTTCCACTCAAAAAAAGACAAAGTACCAAAATACGACGATAAAAAATCTTTGACCCTAAAGAGTGAATTTTCAGTGTATTTTTTTGGATGCTGAGGACGCCGACAGACGCGCGTCTTTCCAGTCCGAAGCGCCGAAAAGACGCGAAAATTCACTCTTTCGGGCGA
>JAQXMV010000031.1 GCA_029013165.1 Oscillospiraceae bacterium
CTGTTTCAGTTGATTATCAGTAAGCTGGGAATCGTAAAATAAATCCTGTCGGATTCTTCGCGCGGCACACATGGCGTTGTGCCGCGCCGATTTTTTTACCGTGCATAAAAAATGGGAGAAAAACACAAAAATCATAAGAGAGAAAACACTATGAAAAAAGGAGAAAATCGCCAAAAAACGAAGCATTCAAAATGTAAATCAAAAAAAACTCAAAAAAGGTGTTTACAAAAGGGGCAACCTGTGATAATATATCAAGGCATTATAAAGCAGACCTGTTTGAAACCGGTACTGCAAATAAACTATATCGGAGGAAAAAGTTATGTCAACTTACATGCCTAAGGCCGGCGACATCACCCGTCAGTGGTATATCATTGACGCTGAGGGTAAGTCACTCGGTCATGTAGCTGCCAAGGCTGCCGAGCTTCTTCGCGGCAAGCATAAGCCTACATTCACCCCTAACGCAGACTGCGGTGATCATGTCATCATCATCAACGCTGACAAGGCAGTTCTCACGGGCAAAAAGCTCGATCAGAAAATGTATTATCATCACACCGGTTATATCGGCAACATGAAGAAGGTTAAGTATTCCACTCTCATGAAGTCAAAGCCGGAATTCGCCATGACCAAGGCAGTCAAGGGTATGATCCCTGACTCCGTAATCGGCCGCACAGCCCTGACCAGACTTCGCGTCTATGCAGGTGCCGAACATCCCCATGCAGGTCAGACCCCTGCACCGGTTGAACTTTAATAGAAAGGGAGGACAAGAAACATGTACGAAACCACACCGTTTTTCTACGGCACCGGCCGCAGAAAGAAGTCAATAGCAAGAGTCCGCGTTTATGCAGGCACAGGCAAAATCACAATCAACGATAGAGATATCGACGATTATTTCGGTCTGGAGACTCTCAAGCTCATCGTTCGTCAGCCTCTCAATCTCACCGGAACCACCGAGAAGTTTGACATTGTCTGCCGTGTTTCAGGCGGCGGCGTAACCGGACAGGCCGGTGCAATCCGTCACGGTCTCTCCAGAGCTCTGCTTCAGTATGACGAAGAGCTCCGCGGCGCACTCAAGAAGGCGGGCTTCCTCACTCGTGACCCGAGAATGAAGGAAAGAAAGAAGTACGGTCTCAAAGGCGCCCGTCGTGCACCTCAGTTCTCAAAGAGATAATCGTACGCTTTTCCGTGCAGTATACACCTCTCTGCTTTCTTCAGAGAGGTGTTTTTGCATCTCCGGGCATGAAGCGAAAGAAGGTTCAACAATGGGATCGGAAGATATTATTTTTCTCTTTATTATGATTTTTTGCAGTGCTCTCTTTACGGGCATCGGCATCTATGCCATGCGCCGAGAAGAGCCTATGTGGTTCTGGTCGGGTTCCAAGGTGGAAAGCGAAGAGATCAGCGATGTGCCGGCTTATAACAGAGCCAACGGCATCATGTGGATCCTTTATTCATTGCCCATGTGGCTGGCAACTTTCATCGGTTTAAAGCATACGGCGATGACGGTGACGATCATCCTCCTTGACAGCACAGTGGGAATTATTGCGCTGATCGTGGCTTATAAAAGGATATATAATAAGTATAAGAAATAGGCAGAAGTAGCAACGAAAAAAGAAATCATGTGTACAAGTTTCGCGGGGTCAAGGGGCGGCACCCCTGTCGCTGTCGGCAGACAGCGAAACAATCATCATACATAGGAAAAAGCCGTGTTTCATCCAGCGAAACACGGCTTTGCTTTTTGTTGTTTTATTTGGCCAGCTCGTAGGTGTCCTGCGCGATGAGCAGTTCCTCATCGGTGGGGATAACCAGCAGCTTGAGCTTGGAATCCTCTGTGGAAATTTCCACTTCTTCGCCGCGAAGGGCATTGGGTACTTCGTCGATCTTCGTGCCGAGGAAACCGAGCTTGTCGGCGATTCTCGTGCGGTAGTGAGGGTTGTTCTCTCCGATACCGCCGGTGAAGACAACTGCGTCTACGCCGCCCATGGCTGCGGCAAAGCCGCCGATATATTTGGCGAGCTGATGACAGAGCATATCCTCGACGAGCATGGCTCTCTTGTCGCCGGCCTTGCTGCGACCCTCGATGGTTCTGTTGTCACTGGTGGCTCTGCCGGGAATCTCGTTCATGTTTTCGTCGTATTCCGCTGTCAGACCCAGCATACCGGACTGCTTGTTGAGAATATTGTCAACTTCTTTGACGGTCAGGTTCTCTCTTTCGCAGAGAACGGCGATAATGGCGGGGTCGATGGAACCGGAACGGGTGCCCATCATGATGCCCTCAAGGGGAGTCAGACCCATGGTGGTGTCGAAGCATTTGCCGCCTTTGATGGCCGAAATGGAGGAGCCGTTGCCGAGATGGCAGGTGACGATCTTGAGATCCTCGACATTGTCATATTTTCCCGGGTACTTCTTCTGCAGGAAGTCAATGGTACGGGCGGAAACATAGCGGTGGCTGGTGCCGTGGAAGCCGTATTTGCGGATGCCGTGCTTGAGGTAGTATTTGTAGGGCAGGGCATACATATAGGCAAACTCGGGGATCGTCTGATGGAAAGCCGTGTCAAAAACCGCAACCTGAGGCACGCCCTTCATGATCTTTTCACACACCTCGATGCCGATGAGGTTGGCGGGATTGTGAAGAGGCCCCAGAGGGATACACTCTCTGATAGCTTCCTTTACGCTCTCGTCAATGAGAACGGAGCCGCTGAATTTTTCGCCGCCGTGAAGAACTCTGTGGCCCACGGCAGAAATGTCGTTCATGCTGTCGAGAACGCCGTTCTCTTTGTCGGTCAGGGTCTCAAGAAGAATGGAGATAGCGTCATTGTGGTCGGCAGCCTCAACGGGCTTTTTGCTGAAGAGCTTGATCTCTTCGCCGTCCTTTTCGATTTTGTGGGTAAAGGTGCAGGCTGTGCCGATCTGCTCAAAAATACCCTTGGCCAGGACCTTTGCTTCGGGCATCTCAAATACCTGATATTTCAGTGAAGAACTGCCTGCGTTGATGATTAGCTCTTTAAAACTCATGTTTTGCACCTCTGATTTTTTTGAATTTTACTTATGTGAAAAGAATACATAAACCACCGAATATTATATCACAACTAAAATCATATTTCTACTTTTTTTCGTATTTTTTTCTCTTTATTTGTCGGCTCTGCAAGAGCAGGTCAAAGGCCCATCAATCCGCACGGAGCAAACGCAGAGATTAATCCTGCTTGTGTCAGCCCTGAAATTAATATACATATGTAGATTTATTGTTGTTTATAGACAATTTTCGCAGCTCGTTATTGTGCAAAAAGTCTTCTTCACAGGTATTTGATACAAAATTCTCAAAGATACTTTGGTGACTTTGGATATTGAATTGCAGGTGTAAAGGTGGTAGAATAGTCATGTTGCTTAGAAAGACGAAATGAGCATATTGGATGCTTTTAAAATGAGAAAATATAACAGGAGAGAGAGCTTTTCAGAAAGGCTCTCTCTTTTGTTGTCTCATCATGGCGACAAAAATAAGTGCGTGTCGGAGAAATTACCGGGGAGGGTGCGCAAATTTTAATAAAAAATATTGATTTTTCGCTGAATTAATGTATAATGTAGCTGTAAAACAAGATAGAGGCGCACGAAGTATGATTATTCCGGCCGAGTTTCTCAAAGAACGGTGACGCCGGAAGAAAGGGCTTGGTGCCGAAGCCGGACTGCTTTTGAGGGCAGGAGGGCTGGGGGAGGGGATAAGATCCTTTCAACTGTCGCAGCAGCGGAGAGCTATCGCATTTTCTGTTAAAGGTATCGGTAGTCTTTTCGTGCTGAGAAGACTGCTATTTTTGTTTTGAAATCAGGCGGAAAATCCGCCGAAACGGAGGAAAGAAAAAAATGCAAAAAACCAAGAAAAACGTTGCAAGAATCATTCTTGCAATCATGGTCATTTTTGCCGTGGCAATGCCTTTGACAGGCATGGTCTTTGCCGCCGATGAAACATCAGCAGCAGTCGATATTGCCGCCATGGCAGAAACACCGGACGCCGCGGCTCCCGAGCAAAGTGACGCCGCCGCACCCGAGGACACCGACGCCGAAGAACCTGAGGCCGCCGAGGCGGAAAACAGATTCCAGAATACTTTCTGGGCCCTGCTTCCCCCGGTGATCGCCATCGCTCTGGCTCTGATCACGAAAGAAGTCTATTCTTCACTTCTGATCGGTATCATCGTCGGCGCCCTTCTCTCATCGTCCTTTAATATCACCACGGCCATTGACAATATGGTCAACGAAGGCTTCATCGCCGCTGTTTCCGGAACGGCAGGTATCTTTATTTTCCTGGTGCTTCTGGGCATTATCGTGGCGCTTGTCAATAAGTGCGGCGGTTCCTATGCTTTCGGAAAATGGGCGGAAAAGCATGTCAAGACCAAGTCGGGCGCTCTTTTCGCATCCTTCTTCCTGGGCTGTCTGATCTTCATTGACGACTATTTCAACTGCCTCACAGTCGGCTCCGTTATGCGCCCCGTGACCGACAAGCACAACATCTCCCGCGCCAAGCTCGCGTACCTGATCGACGCGACTGCCGCTCCGGTCTGCATCATTGCGCCGATCAGCTCCTGGGCTGCGGCTGTTACCGGCTTTGTGGACGGCTATGACGGGCTCTCCCTCTTCATCGCCGCTATCCCGTACAACTTCTACGCACTGCTCACCCTCGCCATGATGCTCGCACTCGCGTTCATGAAATTTGACTTCGGCCCGATGCGCAAACATGAGAAGAACGCCATCGAAAAGGGCGACCTTTTCACCAC
>JAQXMV010000032.1 GCA_029013165.1 Oscillospiraceae bacterium
CCATATAATCCTCATTGGCCCATTCTTCCACAGAACTGTCGACACAGTAAGCAAGGGGGAGATAATATTTGTTTTCAAAGGCTTCAAAGGTGTCGTTTTTCGCAACAGAGGTATAATATTTTTTACTCAGAACATTCGGCGTTTCGTTGTTGAGGAGATATTTGAGCGCAAACATCATGTTATAAACCGGCGTCTGCGGATTATAGGTGTAGCTATTAATTCGGTTGCTCATCATGCCGAGATCGTCCTGTAGATTGGACAACTTTTCACTGGCCATGGAGGAGAAAACCGATACGCCGTTATAGTAATACCAGCTGGGATCCATTCTTGTGCGAAGATTGGTCAGCTCCATACGGTAGAAATTATCCTGCTCAATGGTATCAAGGGTGCCCTTGATTTCCTGGAAGTCGTCATAATCCGAAACGTAGCCGGTCTTGTCGACGGAAATATTCATCGCGGCGCTGTCACACATGATGGATTCACTGCAAACACAAATCAGCAGCATCACGGCAACTGAAGCCGTCTGATAACGCTTATCCTTAAAAATAGTCAGGATCAAAACATAGAGCACAACGAGGATCAGAGAGATGAGAACGGTTCCTTCGTTAACATTTTTCGATGTAATCTTTTCGGTGATGAAAATAAAGGCTACGATTCCGAAGCCGACGGCTCCGAAATGCCGCGAGGTAAATTCATTCAGGCGAATGAATGTCTTGTAAGCCATCGTCAGCAGAATGAAAGAATAGATAAAGGACTGACGGTAGGGGAGGTCATTGGGGAAGTGAAGACCGTGCCAAAAGTAGTTTAAAAAGTTCAGATTAAAGGAATAGTAGAGTACGGTCAGCAGAGCGAGGGTGGTGACCTTTTCTTTCTTGGAGATGGACTTGGTAAAGAAGAAAAGCGGGGCTAAAATCACCGTCAGCATGCCGCAGTAGACATTGGGAAGAACATCGTCTCCGCTGCTTCTGATGGTGGTGGTGAGGCCGGCCAGGTGATTGGCCGTGAAGTCGAAATATTTGAAATAGGAAGTGATATCGTCCGAGAAACTGCCGGAGGTTGCCGAGCTGCCCTTGAGGATATTATAGACCGGGACAAGGACGCAGGCCATGAGTGCCGCGGCACAGAGAGAGGAAAGGGCAAACATCACGCCGCTGCGGAAAAAGCGGCTGTTGCTGAGTTTCGCTCTCAGACCCTTTTTGCTGTAATTTTCGTCAATTCGTGCTCCTCTGCGATAATTTGTGATGTAGTAATGCAGGAAGTAGATCACGGAGAAAACGCAGAGCATATAGGACATATAATAGTTTGAGAGCATGGTCAGCGCGAGGCCGGTGATATAAGTGGCCGGCTTTCCGTTTTTGATGATTCTCTCGATACCGAGCAAAACAACAGGCAGCAGCACCATGGCATCGAGCCACATGACATTCCAGTAGTAGGCAAGCATATAGGCGCACAGCGCATACATAACGCCGAAAGCGGAGCAGACAGCCGACTGGCTCTTGAGGGAACGCTTGATATAGTAGGTGAAAGTTGCGGCAGAAAGAGCTGCCTTGATGAGAATCATGGCGGCGATGGCTTCAGGCACATTCTTGTGACCGAAGAAAAGTACAATGGCGCCGATGGGACTTGAAAGATAGTTAAAATAGTTTCCGAGGAAACAGCTTCCCAGTCCCGAAACCCATGAATAAGTCAAGCCGTCACCGTGCATGACTCTTTCATAAAGCTCGGCAAAAAGGGGGCCGTACTGATGATAGAGATCCATTCGCAGAATGGTCTTGTCTCCGAAAGGAATCATGGTGTTGCAGAGGAAAACCACCAGCATCGTCAGCGCCGTGGCAAAGAAAGCATAAAAAATATACTTGTTTTCCTCCCAGAACTTCGTTCTCTTTTTTATCATTTTTAAACCTCTTTCCGAAAACGCCGGTAGGCATTTTCATCTGTGCGTTTATTTATCTACTATGATACATTAAAATCGCCGTATCTTCAAGGGATTTTCAAAAAAATGTTCTATTGACCCGTTACCGAACATAAGATTTACTATCAAAGATCAAAAAAGCGGGTGAAAAAATTGGACAAATTATCCTACAGTAAAAATTTTGACAGTGCCGTCAGCATTATCAGCGCCGAGGTCAAAAAACTGCTTCTGGATCTGCCGCAGGAGGTGAAAAGCGATACCTATGAAATCCGCCTGCGGGCGGCAAGACCGGTCTGCCTGATGGGTAAATACGGCATCAAATATTTGCTTTCGTCGGGGGAAATATCAGATTTTGCTGCCGATAGTATGACCGCAACGACGGAAATCGTAACGGACACCTTTAACCGCCTTTGCTGCTATTCCGTGCACAGTCATCTGGCATCCATAGTCAACGGATACATAACCATTCAGGGCGGACATCGGGCCGGTGTGGTGGGTACGGCCGTGACAAATGCCAACGGCGAAGTGACATCCGTGCGCGACATCAGCTCGGTGAATATCAGAATATCTCGACAGGTTATAGGCTGCGCAGACGAAATCGTCAGCAGCATTTTTTGCGACGGGATTCACAGCCTGATTATCGCAGGTCCGCCTGCAAGCGGAAAAACTACGGTTATTCGGGATATTGTCAGACAGCTGGCCGGAGGTGGCGGGAGAGCCTACAAGGTCAGCGTCATAGACGAGCGTCAGGAAATCGCCGCCGTCAACGGTGGGATACCGCAAAACGATGTGGGTTTCTGCAGTGACATTTTTAATTGTTATCCCAAGGGACAGGCCATCATGACAGCCGTGAAAACCATGTCACCGGATATTATCGCGATTGATGAGCTGGCAGAAAAAAACGAGATTAACGCCATTCGTTACGGCGTCAATTCCGGCGTGAAATTCATTGTCACAGTTCATGCCGGCGATTACGGCGAACTGCTCAGGCGGCCGCAGATTGAGGAGCTGATCAATACATATTCCTTTGAAAAGCTGATCCTTTTAGGTACCGGAAAAAACATCGGCAGGGTCACTGGGATATATGACATAGGAGAACTGAGAGATGAGATTATTAGGTGCAGGTTTTCTGTGGACAAGTCTTATTCTGATGGGGGTGAGTTATTCCCATAAACTGAAAAAAAGAAGTGTGATGCTGGAAAACACGGGACTGATGATTGATCAGATGAAAATTCGTCTGGAATATTTAAGTCTGCCGATCAATGAGCTGGTGTCAGATCTGGCTTCCACACGGCTCGGCCGTGAACTGCCTTTTCTTCTTCGCTGTCAGGAGTCCATGATCGGCGGCGACGATTTTCCTGAAGCCTGGCAAAGGGCTCTTGAAAAGGAGGCATTGCCTTACAACGCCGAGGAAAAGGAAAAATTGCTACAGCTCGGCAGTAATCTGGGAACATCGGATTTAAAAGGGCAACTGTCACTGATGGAGATTTATAGTGATTTTTTTTCGGAATATACACAAAGTGCAAAATCAAAGGAAAAAAAGTACGGGAATACGGCAGTGGTTCTCGGAGCGCTGATCGGTTCAATGTTTTTTATTATTCTAATATAACGGAGGAGGAAAATATGGAAGTTGACCTGATATTTAAGATTGCCGGAGTCGGAATCATTGTGGCGGTTCTCAACCAGGTGCTGTCAAAAAGTGACAAAGGGGAATACGGTATGCTGATCACCCTCGTAGGAATCGCTGTGGTGGTGCTGATGATGATTCCCGAATTAAAAGAGCTTTTTGCCGCCGTCAGAGAGATTGTGGATTTCTGATGCTGATAAAAGTTGTCTGCCTGGGAATAACAGTGTGTCTCCTCAGCC